>URBS01000100.1 GCA_900546085.1 uncultured Collinsella sp. | reverse complement strand
TCTTTAAGAACGAGACCCACAACCACCCCACCGAGATCGAGCCCTTCGGCGGTGCCGCCACCTGCGTGGGCGGCGCTATTCGTGACCCGCTCTCGGGCCGCAGCTATGTGTATCAGGCCATGCGCGTCACCGGCGCCGGCGACCCCACCGTCCCGGTTTCCGAGACGCTCGAGGGCAAGCTGCCGCAGCGCAAGCTCGTGACCACTGCCGCCGCCGGCTACTCCAGCTACGGCAACCAGATCGGCCTTGCCACCGGTCAGGTCAACGAGCTCTATCACCCCGGCTACGTGGCCAAGCGCATGGAGGTTGGCGCCGTCGTGGGCGCTACCCCGGCAAACCACGTGCGTCGCGAGTGCCCCGCCCCCACCGACAAGATCATTCTGCTGGGCGGCCGCACCGGCCGTGACGGCATCGGTGGCGCCACCGGCTCCTCCAAGACCCAGAACACCGAGTCGATCGAGACCTCGGGTGCCGAGGTCCAGAAGGGCAACGCCCCGGTCGAGCGCAAGCTGCAGCGTCTGTTCCGCCGCGGCGACGCCTGCCGTCTGATCAAGCGCTGCAACGACTTTGGCGCCGGCGGCGTCTCGGTCGCCGTGGGCGAGCTTGCCGACGGCCTGTATGTCGACCTTGATACCGTGACCAAGAAGTACGACGGCCTGGACGGCACCGAGCTCGCCATTTCCGAGTCCCAGGAGCGCATGGCCTGCGCCGTCGCCGACGGTGACGTCGAGGAGTTCATGGGTTACGCCGCCGAGGAGAACCTCGAGGCGACCGTTATCGCCGAGGTTACCGCCGAGCCGCGCATGCGCATGGCCTGGAACGGCGTCGCCATCGTCGACCTGTCCCGTGAGTTCCTCAACTCCAACGGTGCACCCAAGCACCAGGTCGCCCACGTCTGCGCCCGTAGCGTGTGGCAGCCCAGCTGGGCCGGTACCACGCTTGCCGAGCGCATGACCTCGCTCGTCACCGACCTCAACGTCGCCTCCAACAAGGGCCTTTCCGAGCGCTTCGACTCCACCATCGGCGCCGCGACCGTGCTCATGCCCTTTGGCGGCAAGACGCAGCTCACTCCGAGCTCTGCCATGGTCGCCAAGTTCCCCGTGGACGGCGAGACCACCACGGCGAGCGCTATGGCATGGGGCTTCAACCCCTATCTGATGGAGGCCGACCAGTTTGCGGGCGCCTATCTGTCCGTGGTTGAGTCAATCGCCAAGCTCGTGGCCGCCGGCTTTGAGCACAAGCGCGCCTACCTCTCCTTCCAGGAGTACTTCGAGCGCCTGCGCACCGAGGCCGAGCGTTGGGGCAAGCCCATGGCAGCCGTCCTGGGCGCCCTTATGGCCCAGGTCGACCTGGGTGCCGGCGCCATTGGCGGCAAGGACTCCATGAGCGGTTCGTTTGAGGACGAGGCCGGCGAGCTCAACGTTCCGCCGACCCTCATCAGCTTCGCCGTCGCCGTGGGCCGCGCAGCCCGCGCCGTCTCGCCCGAGTTCAAGGGCCTGACGCACCGCGTCGTCCGCATCGCCCCCGCCACCTATGGCGAGGATTACCGTCCCGATGCCCAGCAGCTGCTCGCCGCATTTGACGCCGTCGAGGCGCTCACCGCCACCGGCGACGCCCTGGCCATCTCCACGCCTGGCTACGGCTGCGGCGCCGAGAGCCTCTTTAAGATGTGCGTCGGCAACCAGATCGGTATCGAGCTTGCCGAGGACGTGGACGTGGAGAGTCTCTTCACCCCGCTCTACGGCAGCTTTATCGTCGAGCTCGCCGAGGATGCCGAGCTGCCTGAGGTCGCCGACGGCGTTGTCGTCGAGCCCCTGGGCACCACCGTCGAGGGCTATGTCATCGACACCGGCTCCGAGGTCATCGAGCTCGCCGAGCTCCAGGAGGCCTGGGAGAACGGCATCGAGGGCGTCTTCGCCTACCGCAGCGCCGGCGAGACCCCCGAGGTCGAGACCATCGACTTCCGCGCCAAGGATATCCACGTGTACGGCGGCGCCAAGATCGCCCGTCCGCGCGTGATCATCCCCGTGTTCCCTGGCAACAACTGCGAGTACGACAGTGCCCGCGCCTTCCGTGCCGCCGGTGCCGAGGCCGACACCTTCGTGATCAACAACCTCACGCCCGAGGCCGTCGCCGAGAGCACCCACGAGCTTGCCCGTCGCATCCGTGCAAGTCAGATCGTCATGATCCCCGGCGGCTTCTCGGGCGGCGACGAGCCCGACGGCTCCGCCAAGTTCATCACGGCGTTCTTCCGCGCCCCCGAGGTCACCGAGGCAGTTCGCGACCTGCTCAAGGCCCGCGACGGCCTGATGCTGGGCATCTGCAACGGCTTCCAGGCCCTGGTCAAGCTCGGCCTGGTGCCCTACGGTGACATCGTCGACGCCACGCCCGACGCGCCCACGCTGACGTTCAACACCATCGGTCGCCATCAGAGCCGCCTGGTGCGCACCCGCATCTCGTCCAACCTGTCCCCGTGGCTGTCGCAGTGCAGCCTGGACGACCCCTACACCGTCGCCATCAGCCACGGCGAGGGCCGCTTTGTCGCCAACGACGAGGTGCTCGCCCAGCTGATCGCCAACGGCCAGGTCGCCACGCAGTACGTGGGCGAGGACGGCAAGCCCAGCATGGACCTTTCCGTCAACCCCAACGGCTCTGTACTCGCCATCGAGGGCATCACGAGCCCCGACGGCCGCGTCCTGGGCAAGATGGGCCATGCCGAGCGTCGCGGCGACAACCTGTACCGCAACGTGCCCGAGCATGTCCCCGGCGACAAGTTCATGCCGATCTTTGAGAGCGGCGTAGCCTACTTCGCCTAAAGACGTTCCCATCGGGTACAATCCCCTCGGGTAACAACACCCGCCACCGACACCTCCGGTGGCGGGTTCTTTTTTTGCTTCGCGCATGTAGGAAGGACATCATGGAAAGCCGCAAGCCGTATCTCGCCACCCTGCCCGGACTCATCCTGGGCTGTCTCGTTTGCTGCGCGCTCTGGGGCTCCGCCTTCCCCTGCATCAAGATTGGCTACGCGCTCTTTGGCATTCCCGCGCACGACAGCGCCTCGCAGCTGCTCTTCGCGGGCCTGCGCTTCACGCTTGCCGGTATCCTGGTTATCGCCGGTATGAGTGCGGCCCAGCGCCGCCCGCTCGTTCCGCAGGTGTGCGATATCAAGCCCGTCTGCATCCTGTCACTCTTCCAGACTATCGGGCAGTACTTCTTTTTCTACCTGGGACTCTCGCGCGCCAGCGCCATGTCGAGCTCCATCATTGAGGCCAGCGCCAACTTCCTCGCAATCCTCTTTGCCGCCTTGGCGTTTCACACCGAGAAGCTCAATACGACCAAGGTGCTTGGCTGCGTACTGGGCTTTGCCGGTGTCGCGCTCGTCAACCTTTCGGGCGCGGATGGCACCTTTGGCTTTGCGCTCGACGGCGAGGGCTTTATCCTGGCTTCCACCGTCGCGGGTGCCCTTTCGACCTGCTTGATCGGTATCTTCTCGCGCGAGCACGACGGCGTCTTGCTTGCCGGGTGGCAGTTCTTGGTCGGCGGCCTGGTCCTCACCGCCATTGGCTTTTTGATGGGTGGCGCGCTATCCCCCACCAAAATCGTCCCCGCCATCGCGCTCATCATCTACATGGCGCTTATCTCCGCCGTCGCGTACTCGCTGTGGTCTCGTCTGCTCGCCGTCAACCCCGTCAGCCGCGTTTCGGTCTTTGGCTTTATGAACCCGGTCTTTGGCGTAGCGCTGAGCGCGCTGCTGCTCGGCGAGGGCGCGGGCACGAGCCCCGTTACCGTCATCGTTGCCCTGCTCCTGGTCTGCGGCGGCATCATCATTGTCAACAAACCTAAAAAGGCCTAACAAACCAGGCCCTTGCGTATGCCGCACTTGCAGCGGACATTCGCGTGGTCGCTTTTTTCTAGCGTATCTGGACGCCGGCCTTCTTCTTCTCGTGCTTTACGCGGTAGAGCTCCGCATCGGCAGCGCGAAGCAAGTCTTGCCAGGTATCGACGCCATCACCCATCCGTGCGTAGCCGATAGACATCCGCAACAGATACGGTACCTCGGCACGCGCGAGCTCGTCGTTGATCGCCTCGCACAGATGTATGATGTCCTGCTCTGCTGCCGCCTTTTGGAGCACCACGAACTCATCGCCGCCATAGCGTGCGATAAATCCACCAGACGTCGAGCAGACATCTTTGAGTGCGGCGGAGATAACCTGAAGGGCATGGTCGCCCTCCACATGTCCATAGCGATCGTTAATCTGCTTAAAGCCATCAGCGTCCATCATAAGCAGATACACATCGTCCGTATGATCCACATTTGAAAAGAGCGACAGCATATAGGTCTCAAAGCGGTTGCGGTTGTTGAGGCCAGTCAACGGGTCGGTCGAGATGAGCTGCTCCTGGTAGATGATGTAGAGCAGCAGGATGCTAATCATTATGCCGACACAAAGGCCGGGCACCGAGTATACGACCTGAAAGGTGCCGCCCATCAGAGCCGGAATGGCGAAAAATGCCAAGGCTCGATAGATTGCCTTCGTTTGCAGACTCTCGACCCTGCGCAATTGCACAAACGCATGCAGGGACGTATGAATAACGTAGCAGTAGCTGACGATGGGCTGGATCATATAGGCAAAGCCGCGACGATACACGCCCTGCGAATCGATATAGAACAGGGCGTGCGTCCAGTAACTGGTAAACGCCAGCACGACCACCAGAGCCGTAGGCAACGCTACAAGCACCACCCTATAGCGCGCGGTCAAAAGATGAGAGCCCTGCACCGTCTCGGAATAGATAAACCAAATGAGGCAAGCGATGGCAAAGAGCGAAAACGAAAACGCGTTGGAAATCCAGTTGGCAGCAATGCCCAACGTGCCGTCCACACCGTCCGAAAGCGTCCAGATCATATGGAATAAAACGTATGCGGCAGAGGTGTAGCCGAGCATGCTAAACAATAGCTGCTGGGTACTCGAGAATAAAGAGCGACGGCTTCGCGCGGCAAGCCCGATAAGAACAATCATGCAGAGCAGGAATATCTCAATCTTGAGTGCCTTAACCACTAGACGCCATCCCTTCAATATCCAAGTGGTCAGAATCGCCCAATTCGAATCAGGGCAATAAACACCCCTTTACTCCACAGGGGTAAAGGGGATAATAGCAGAGCGCCCGAACATCACTGCAAAACAGTTTCTGTTCGGGCGCCCATACGGCGCGAATTGCACACGCCGGCATCATTGATGGGTATCGATTGCTACTCGCCATCGATGTCAGTCGCGACGGCCTCCTCTATGGCCTCGACACCGACAGGCGACAGATCCTCCTTGCCTTGGCAGAACTTCTTGTCGACCCAGCCAGTCAGAATCGGAGCCATGATCGCCGTGATGATAACGGCGGTGGCGATCTGAGCGTACGCGATGGGCGCAAGCTCGGCGTAGCGCGGTGCGACCTCGGCGAGGGCAACCGGTGTGGTCATAGCCGTGCCGGCAATGGTGGAGCAAGCCACAGCGGCCTTGCCATTGCCGCCGCACAGACGCTCGAACGCAAAGGTGATGGGACCGACGACAAACAGCGTGACAAGGCCCAGCAAGATGCCGGAAATACCGCCGGTGATAAAGCTCGACAGGCTCATGGACGCACCGAGCTGAAATCCGATGACGGCAATCGCGGGATTGGCACCGGGAACCAGCAGGTTCTTGATAAACGGGAACAGGTTGCCCAGAACCATGCCAATAACGAGTGGCAAGATGGAGCCGATAATGGTGCCAATGGGAATGTTGGCGAGGCCGGAAACACCGAGGATGATCATCGTGACGGCGGGGCCAGCCGTAAAGAACAGGATACCGACGGCGCCCTGCTCAGACTCATCACCGAACTCGCCCATGATGCCCGTATAGAGCGCCATGTTGCAAAACGTGATGCCGCCGATGATAGACACGGAGCTCAGACCCAGGAAGTTGTCGTTAAAGAAATATGCCACGCCCAGGCCGAGAGCCGCTGCGACGACCAGCTTGGGGATCAGCACGACGATACCGGTCTTGATGGCACCCGGCGTGGACTTAAAGCTGATGCCGGCGCCCACAAACAGCAGGATCGCGGCGACGATGGCATTGGAGCCACCGCGGCAGGCAGCCGTAAAGAAGCCGCCGATCTCAAAAACCTGCGGGCAGAAGGTGTTGAGCAAAAGACCGACGATCATCGGATAGATCATGATGTCGCCCGGGATGCGCGGGACCTTGAATTTCTTTTGCTCGTTGGCGGTCGCTTCCTGTGCCATGAAACCCCCATTTCCGCTGACGGGGTACAAAAGCCCACGTCACGCTTTGCTACAGTAAAGTTTGACCATGGTACCAGAAGAAATAGACCAGCTCGGTGAGAAATTCGATTCGTTGGACAGGGGCGCTAAACGTGCCCCGCTCTTATATGAGGCTCAAAACGATATAGAACACGATGCCCGAAACACAGCACCACAGCATCGATTTTGTCTTGACCGCCACGGCCACGACGCCGGCAGCCGCAATCCAGGGAACCAAGGCAGGCCAGGGTCCCGCGTCGAACGCGCCGGGGCTCACCAAGTCGTTGGCGACCAGCGCGGCAAAGGCAGCGGGCGGGATATAACCCAGGGCCTCGGTAATGCGGGGCGACAGCGTTCTCCCGCGCAAGGCAAACGCCGGCGCGATGCGAAAGAACGCGATAGCAGCCCACGACGACAGCCACAGAACCAAGAACTCGTTAACGGGCATCGCGGGCACCTCTTCCGTCAAATACAGCATCGCACGCCAACGCAATGGCAATGCCGGCCACGACGCTTGCCGGCACGGCAATATTCGTGAGGCCCAAGAACTTGCATACGGCGACGGACACCGCGCCCGAAACCGCCGCGACAACGTTGCCGCGCGACAGCCGCTGCGAAAAGAGCAGGCAGATAAAGAGCGAGGTGCAGACAAAGGCTGCAATGGCGGTGGGAACATCGACAACGGCGCCGACGATGGCGCCCATCGTACACGATACGCCCCATGTTGCGATAAGGATCACGTTGAGCACAAAGGACTCGCGCGGGCCCCAATCCTCCCCTTCAACCAACTTGGCAAGCGAGATGCCATATGCCTCCTCGGTAAGTGTCGCGGCAACAGCCAGCGTCTGACGCTTCGAGGCACCCGTCAGATGTGGAGCGATCGATGCCGAGTAAAGCGCAAAGCGCGAGGAGATTGCGGCGACGCTCGCGACGATCGACGCCGCAGGCACACCTGCCAGCCACAGATTGCAGATCATAAACTGCCCGCTGCCCGTCACGAACGTGCTGCTCAGAGCAAAAACCATCCAGGGTTCCATTCCCGTCTGCCCCATGATCATTCCGCACGGCGCGCCTATTGCAACATAGGTAAGCATCACTGGCCAGACGGTTCTAACGATTTTGAGCACCATACGCTTCTCATCCTGACAAGGTCTCCGAGCCGCATGTAGCGACACGGCAGAATCATCATCCGACAGCAACCGAGTTCACCTACAATTGCCACCGGATCGAAAGACACAACTTTTTAGGAAGTCATTATGACAGCTATCGATTGAGACCGGGCGCGCGCGGCCTTCAAAAGCTACACCGATGCCTACGACGCCACCAGCCCACGCATCGCGCTCAAAATCGAGCATACGTACCACGTGGCCGAGGCATGCGATGCCGTAGCGCGCGAGCAGGGCTGGTCGTCAGAAGATATTGACCTAGCATGGCTTTGCGGCCTGCTGCACGATATGGGCCGCTTTGAGCAGCTGCGACGCTGGGACACCTTTAAGGACGCCGAGAGCATGAGCCATGCGGCGCTGGGCATCGAGGTCCTCTTTGGCGAGAATCCCGCCGATGCACCCGCCGTAACGAGCATCCGCGACTTTATCGATGACCCGGCAGAAGATGAGCTCATCCGAGCGAGCATTGCCTATCACAGCGATTTCCGTCTACCCGCGCAGCTCGACGAGCGCACGCGGAGCTTCTGCGATATCGTGCGCGATGGCGACAAAATCGACATTATGCGCACCATCGCCGACAGCACCGTCGACACCATCCTCAAGGTGGACGAGAAGACGTTTCTCGGCAGCCGTTTCTCGTCGCCGACACTTGCCGCCTTTGACGAGCATCGGTGCGTCGCGCGCGACGAGCGCAACGAGCCGGCGGACTACCTGGTGGGACTCATCTGCTTTATGTTTGAGCTCGTCTATCCAGCGAGCCGCGCGCTGGCGCGCGAGCAGGGCGATATCTACCGCCTGCTCGACGCGCCCTTTGGCATTACGCGCCCCTTTACCGACCCCGCCACGCAGGCAGCC
>URBS01000099.1 GCA_900546085.1 uncultured Collinsella sp. | reverse complement strand
CCCCAGTGTTTTCTCAAGCTTTTGTTAATTTTTCACAATTCAATTTACGTTCTCATGAGTTTCGCAATTATCTAATTCTACTCTATATCCCGGTTACGGTTCAGGTAATTTTTGATTGCACGCAGCTGGCTCTCATAGCCGCTGCAACGGCAGAGGTTGCCGGCGAGCTGGCGTGAGAGTTCCTCGCGCGTGGCGACGAGGCTCGGGTCCTCCTTGGCGGCGCGTGCAAGCGCCAGCACGTTCATGATGAGGCCGGGGGCGCAAAAACCGCACTGCTCGGCGCCTTCGGCAGCCATCGCACGGGCAAGCGCCTCGGACTCGGCTTTGAGGCCCTCGAGCGTGGTGATGGAGCGGCCCTCGATGCGCGCGGCGGGAACCGAGCAGCTCAGCACCGGGCCGCCGTCGAGCCACACCGTGCACAGGCCGCAGTTGGTGGTCTCGCAGGCGCAGCGCACCGACGCACAACCCTGCTCGCGCAACAGTGCAAAGAGCATGGTGTCGGGGGCAATCTGAACCTTGACCTTACGACCGTTGAGCGTAAAGGAAAGATCGATGAGTTTGGCAGCCATTAGCGCACCTCGCTAGAATCGACGCCGGGCACGCGGCGGCAGGAATACTCGTCCGTGGCGAACTTGGGGATCTGCACGGTCTCGAGCTCGCGGGCAAGCGCGGCCGAAAGCTCGATGCCGGCGGCGCGACGCACAGCCTGGATGGCGAGCGGGGCAGAGATGCGGCGGCGGTAGTCGGCCGAGCCCCACAGGTTGGTGCCGTAGCTCAGCGAGCGCACGGATGCGGCCAGGGCGCGAAGCTCGTCCTCGGAAGGATGCTCGTTCACCAGGCCGCACGCCTCGCCCTGCAGCAGAGTCGCGCGCAGCGGGCGGGCGCCCACGGTGACGTGCCAGGTGTTGTCCCACCAGGCGGCGGTGACGTTCAGCGAGGGGAAGTCGGTCGCGGCCTTGCGCACGGCCTCGTAGCTCGCGCGGTAATCATGCTTGACGACCACGACGTGCTCGATCACGTCGCGCAAGTAGCCCATGTTCACAAACTCGGCGAGCGGCACGCGACCGGCGCCCGTCAGCTCAACATAGGAATCGAGCGCGAGAAAGGCGGAGAGAACGTCCGAGAAGCCAAAGCGGCCGTAGATGCTGCCGCCCACCGTGGCGGTGTTGCGCAGCTGCACGCCCACGATGTCGTGGACGGCGAACTCAAAGACATTGTTGACAAGCGCGTTGAGCCCGGCATGACGCTCGAGCTGGCGCAGGGTGCACATGGCACCGATGCGAAACTCGGTCTCGGTCTCCTCGATATGATCGAGTCCGCAGGCCGAAAGGTCAATCGCCGTCGCCACACGACGCGAACCCAGGCGCATCCAGATGCCGCCGCCCACAATCTTGTTGTTGCGGTTCTTCTGCAAGAGCTCATAGGCTTCGGCCGCGTTTCCAACACGGACGTAGGTACCGAACTTGAGCACGTTCTCCCCCATCTCTTCACTTGTCCAGTACCTTTAAGTGTACCAAACGAGGGGGCACAGCTCGTGTCGGGACAAAATGAACCGTTTTCCTCCGTCGCATGCGGATCAAAAAAGGCTCCCAGCCAAGATGACTGGGAGCCTTCTGCGATGCTATGTCGAGCGACAATTTAGCAGACGCCCTGGGCGAGCATGGCGTCGGCGACCTTCAGGAAGCCGGCGATGTTGGCGCCCATGACGAAGTTGCCCTCCTCGCCGTACTCCTTGGCGGTGTCGTCCACGTTGTGGAACATGCCGCGCATGAGCTGCTCGAGCTTGCCGTCGACCTCCTCGAAGGTCCAGGACAGGTGCTCGGCGTTCTGGCTCATCTCCAGGCCGGACACGAGCACGCCACCGGCGTTGGCAGCCTTGCCGGGCATAAAGGCGACGCCGTTCTCCTGGAAGTAGGTCGTGGCCTCGATGGTCGTGGGCATGTTCGCGCCCTCGCCGACCACCTTGCAGCCGTTGGCGACGAGCGCCTGGGCGTCCTCGAGCAGCAGCGTGTTCTCGCGAGCGCAGGGCAGCGCGATGTCGCAGGGAAGCTGCCACACGCCACGGCCGTCGCCCTCGTGCCACGTGGCATTGGGCTTCTCGTCGACGTACATAGCGAGCGTGACGCCCTTGTCGTGGCCAGAGCGCTTCTTGTTATAGACATGCTCGAGCACGGTGTAGTCGATGCCGTCGGGGTCCTCGACCCAGCCGTGGGTGTCGGAGCAGGCCAGCACCTTGCCGCCGAGCTGGGCGACCTTCTGGACCGCGTAGATGGCGACGTTACCGGAGCCGTGAACGACGACGTTCTTGCCCTCGAAGGACTCGCCGCGGCTCTTGAGGTACTCGTCCACAAAGTAGACCAGACCGTAGCCGGTGGCCTCGGTACGGGCGAGCGAGCCGCCAAAGGAGAGGCCCTTGCCGGTAAGGACGCCGGTCCACTCGTTAGTCAGGCGCTTGTACTGACCGAACATGTAGGCAACCTCGCGGCCGCCAACGCCCAGGTCGCCGGCGGGAACGTCGGTATTGGGGCCAATATGGCGATAGAGCTCGGTCATGAAGGACTGGCAGAAGTGCATGATCTCGTTGTTGGACTTGCCCTTGGGGTCAAAGTCGGAGCCGCCCTTGCCGCCGCCCATGGGAAGGGTGGTCAGGCTGTTCTTGAGGATCTGCTCCAAGCCCAGGAACTTGAGCATACCCAGGGTGACCGTCGGGTTAAAGCGCAGACCGCCCTTGTAGGGTCCAATGGCAGAGTTGAACTCGACACGATAGCCGCGGTTGACCTGGACCTTGCCCTGGTCATCGACCCAGGGGACACGGAACATAACGATGCGCTCGGGCTCGACGAGGCGCTCAAGCAGGGCGGCCTCCTCGTACTCGGGATGGGCGTCGAGCGCCGGCTGGATGGTGCCGAGGATCTCGGTCGCGGCCTGGATGAACTCAGGCTGCTCGGGATAGCGGGCCTTGAGCTCGTCGAGAACTTTCTGCGTGTAGCTCATGCTTCCTCCAATGATAGGAAACGAAAAGTGTCGGTCGCGGCACCCTGTGCGCCGCGAACTTTATCGTGTATGGATAATATCGCACTGTTGCGGGAAAGTTTCGCATAAGCAGACGAGCAGATGTTTCGTTTTGATTACGATGCAGGTAGAGGCGTTTTTGAGTGCCTGACGTGCAAAACCCGTGTTTCAAACCTGTTTCGTCCACGTGGTCCATACCACCACAAAGAGGACGGGCACCTTTGTGGCGGTTGGCAGGATGCGTTGGCGGGAACGTATGTGAATCGAACACATCCAAGACGTTTTGCACGCCTCACAACGGTTTTGAGGACCGCGGGGCCCACCGGAGCCCATCCGTTCCCAAACGTGGCGGTATTTTACCAAACGCGCAGTGTCGCGCCACGAAAACGGCCCATCTACTACGTTTAACCAGCAAGGGTTAACCATACCCACTTTTTCGTAACATCGGCAAGTCGTCTACCTGCGGTTTTACTTTTACAATTTTTGGTATGGTCGAGGGTAGTCACTTAAACGTAGTAGATAGGCAGGTTTTGTGGCGGACAGTGATACGACAACCCCTAACGAAGCGATCTGAGGCCGCCGGCCTCCTTGTCGAGCGTCGTAAAACGCACCGCATCCAGATGCTCCAAGATGCTGATGGCTCGTTTGCGCGACACGCCTAGGGCCTCGCGCAGCACGCTCGTCGTGGCAGCGCCGCCGTCGGCCTCGATAGCCGCGGCGACGACCTCACGCGCATGGGCCTCGGCGGCGGCAGACAAGGCAACGTCGCGTTCGATCTTAACGATCGCGCGGTTGAGCGAAAGCTCGCGCAGGGCACGCGTCATGGTGTCGCGATCGAGCTGCAGACGCTCACCCACCTCAGGCAGCGTCGCCGCACCGAGACCCGCCTCGTCGAGGGCGGCCACGATGCGCTGGCTCGCCTCGCGCACCACACGTATCGCCGCAGCGGCAGAGTGCGGGTCGAACACCTCGGCACCGTCGACGGTGCACACGCCGCGCGCACAGCCCTCGAGAACGAGCGCGGACGCGACGTCTTCGCGCGCTGTCGGCCAGGCGGCATGCGCGACCTCGCCCGGCGTGAAACCCGTCTGCTTGGGCGCGGCCCCGTGCATGGCGGCCAGCGTGACGGCGAGCGTGGCGAGGGCGGCATCGAGCACAGCGGGGGCGGCATAGAGCTCCTCGGTCGAGCGCTCGGCATGAAGCGCCACGGCGTCACCCGAGGAAACCGCCCCGTGCAGGAGCGCAGCCGCCTCGGCACCCGAAAGATCGAGAGCACGGGCTGCGGCCGCGGCAGGCACGGGCAGGCGCTGCAGCCCCAACCATGCGGCAACGGCGGCGGCGCGGTCGTCGGCATCCAGGGCCCCGAGCAGCGCGCACTCGCCCGCGGAGAGGACGCGCGAGCGGCGGCACCGCGAAAGAAGAACACGACCGCCGCCGATAAGCACCACCGGCGAGAACGCGAGCACAATGAGGCCGTTGCCCGATCGCACGGGAAGGCGCTCCTCCAGACGGACCTGCACGATGCGGGTCTCGCCAGCCTCAATGGGTCCCTCACCCTCCATGAGCATGATACGGCCAAGGACCTCCGCCGTACCCGCCATCACATGAACGCGCGTACCGGACTCGAAGGGCGCGGGCTTGGTGCCCTCGCGCCCCAGATACGTGAAGCGGGCGATGAGCCTGAGCGTCGAGCCCTCGGCACCAGACCCGCAGAGGACCTCGCCACGCGGAAGGTCGCCCGCACCGTCGCCCACGATGTTGAGCGCCGCGCGCTGTCCGGGCAACGCCCGAGGGGTATCGCCGTGCACCTGAATCGCACGCACGCGGCAGCGCACGCCCGCGGGACTCGAGACGAGCTCGTCGCCCACCGCTACGGGGGCATCGTGAAGCGTGCCCGTGACGACCGTCCCGGATCCCTTGATGGTGAAGCAGCGGTCGATGGGCAGGCGCGGGGCCAGACCGGGGCGCACCGGGCGGGATGCGGCATCGGCCAGGAAAGAGTCGATGGCGGCATCGAGCGTCCTCGATGCCCACGCCCGTGCGCGAGGAAACGGGTACCACGGGCGCATCGGCAAAGACGGTATCGCCGAGGAAGTCCATCACGTCGAGCTCGGCGAGCTCTGCCGTCTCGTCATCGGCCAGATCGCGCATCGTGAGCGCCACCACGAGGTGCCTCACGCCCAACAGCTCCAGCACGTGAACGTGCTCTCGCGTCTGCGGCATCACGCCCTCAACGGCAGAAACAACCAGCAACGCAACGTCCACGCCGGTGGCGCCCTGCACCATGGCGCGCAGATAGTGCGCGTGCCCGGGCACATCGACCAAGCCGACAAGCTTGCCGCCGGGAAGCTCGAGCTCGCCAAAACCGAGCTCCGTGGTCATGCCTCGGCGGCGCTCGACCTCCAGACGGTCGGGATTTTTGCCAGTCAGCGCCTCGATAAGGGCCGACTTTCCGTGGTCGACGTGTCCTGCCGTTCCAACGACAACGGGACACTCGACAAGCTCGCGCGCACTCATCGATGCAAACCCGCCCGCACGGCATCGGCCAACGCGGACGCGCACAGATCAAGGTCGGTATCGTGCAAAAGCGTGCGAACGTCAAACAGCACCTGGTCGTGGCGCACGCGTGTCACAACCGGCGTATCGGGCTCCTGTACCATAGCGCGCTTTAGGCCATCGGCGGATAGACGCCCATCGACGGGACAGACGGCAACGCAAAATGTAGGGAGCTCGACAGTCGGCAGCGATCCGCCGCCGGGAGTAGAGGCGCCCTCGACAACCTGCAGCTCCACGGCCTCCTCGCACTGAGCCTCGCGAAGCTTGCGCAGCATGCGGTCGTGCAGGCGCTTGGCCTGGCGCTCGAGCGGAGCCGGCGCGCCGGAAAGCATGTTGAGTACCGGGATCTCCCGATGCGCCGCATCGGGACCGGTCACATACAGTCGCAAAGTGGCCTCGAGCGCCGCGAGCGTGAGCTTGCCAGGGCGAAGCGCGCGCATAAGAGGATGCGAGGCACAGGCGGCGATTAATTGGGCGCTGCCGAGAATAATGCCTGCCTGCGAGGCGCCGAGCAGCTTGTCACCCGAGCACGAGACGACGTCAACGCCGGCGCAAAGCGAGGCGGACGTGGGCTTCTCCCCCGCATCGGCGAGCACCCCGTCTGCAAGCAAAGCGCCCGAGCCCTGATCCTCGTACAGCAACAGCCCGTGCTCATGCGCCAGCGCGGAAAGCTCCGCCGCGGAAACCTCCTCGTGGAAGCCCTCGATACGGTAATTAGAAGGATGAACTTTCAAGATCATCGCCGTGTTGGGCGTAATGGCGCTTCGATAATCGTCCAGATGTGTGCGGTTGGTAGAGCCAACCTCGACAAGCTTGGCACCCGAAGCCGCCATGATGTCGGGGATGCGGAAGCTGCCGCCCACCTCGACAAGCTCGCCGCGGCTCACGATGACCTCTTTGCCGAAGGCATGCGCGGCAAGCACCAACAGCACCGCGGCGGCATTGTTGTTGACAACTAAGGCGTCCTGCGCCCCCGTGAGCGTGCGCAGCAGACGCGCGGCATGCTCTTTGCGGCCCCCGCGAGCGCAGGTTGAGACGTCATACTCAAGCGTGCTGTAGCCTCGGGCGACATCGGTCACCGCCTGCACCGCCGCGGGAGCGAGCGGAGCGCGGCCCAGATTGGTGTGAATCACAACGCCCGTCGCGTTGACGGCAGGGCGCAGGGTCGGCAGCGACAGGCGATGGGTCCGCTGCTCAATTGCCAAGGCGAGCTCGCGCTTGTTCCTTGCAGGGGCGCCGGAGCGAATCGCCGCGCGCTCGGCATCGAGCTCGGCGTCAATCGCCTCGCGTACCATCGTGTCGCCTGCATCGCCAGCAGCCTTCATGACCGGCCACTCGGCAAGCAGCTCGTGAACGGCGGGAATGGAACGCAGGCGGCCGCGCACCTCGGCAGACATGGATTCGCAGTCGCTCATGAAAAGCCTTTCGACATGTTCAATAAAAAGCTGGTCCCCCGCGATCGTCATCGGGCAAATAAATACCGGCGCGCACGCAAAAGGGACAGGTCCATTATGGCAGCTCGTGACAAGACGTCGAAGCGCCTCGTCTAAAACCTGCCAAAATAAACCTGTCCCTTTTTGGTCGGTTATGGCTTGGTGGCTTTAGGCCTTCTTATTGGCGTAGATAAACCAGTAGCCCAGCGCCACGATCAGGGCGCCACCCACGATATTGCCCAGCGTGGCGACCGTAAGGTTGAGCGCCAACCCGGCAGCGTTGAGGGCATCGGCGCCAGCGACATCGGCTCCATAGCCGCAGGAGTGCATCAAAATACCCATGGGCAAAAAGTACATGTTGGCGACGCAGTGCTCAAAACCGCAGGCCACAAAGGCAGCGATGGGCAGCAAAATGCCCACGACCTTGTCGACCACGGTCTTGCCGGCAGTGCCGATCCATACGGCCAGGCAGACAAAGATGTTGCACAAAATGCCGCGGAAGAAGATGGTAACGGCGTCGATCGCAACCTTACCGGCGGCGACGCTCACCATGGTATTGGCGACGGCCTCGCCGTTGAGCTTATAAATAGCTGCCATGTAAATCAAAAAGACAACGAACAGGGCGCCGGCAAAGTTGCCGATCCACACAACAGCCCAAGCCTTGAACATCTGGACGAGCGTAATCTTTTTGCTCTTAAGCGCGCATACCATAAGCGAGTTACCGGTAAACAGCTCCGCGCCGCAAATGAGCACGAGCACCAGTCCCAGGCAAAAAGCAAGACCGCCCACGAAGCGCTGGGCGCCCCAGCCAAGCGTGGGATCGCTCAGAAAGACCGTGAAGAACAGGCCGCCGAAGGCGATAAACGCTCCGGCGAACATGGCGAGCAAAAAGGCCTTCGAGACCGGCAGGTTGGCCTTGGTAACGCCGGCGGCCTCGGACCTAGCCTCGATCGCGGCGGGCGCCAGGCAGTCGGGGGTGGGGTATTCTGCCTTACTCTGTGCCATGGCAATCACTACTTTCTTACGATGTGGGACAAACGCTCTTGGTTCATTTGCCCCGCGAGGTCGGACGGTATAAAAATAAACGCGAGCCAAATTAGCATATTGGCCTGCGATTATATAGCTTGGAGCGGGCGACGGGAAGTCCAAGGATTTGCTTCGCAAATCCTTGTTTCGCTGCGGGCCTTCGGCCCTTGCGTGCTGCGCTGGAAAATGCTCACGCATTTTCTCAGCTCCGCACCCTGACGGGTTCGATTCCCGTCGCCCGGCGCGTAAACGAAAACAGCTCTGATTCCCAAAGGAAACCAAAGCCGTTAAAACAATTCTTATGGAGCGGGCGACGGGAATCGAACCCGCGTCATCAGCTTGGAAGGCTGGGGTTCTACCATTGAACTACGCCCGCGAAGAGGTGCGAGAAGCATTATAGCCCTTACGCACCCTGTGACAAGCCTGCCGGATGCTGACTGGCGATAAAATAACCTTTTAGCACTTGGGTTTACTGCCCTGCGGCGGCAGATAGCGCAGCGGATCGATGGCCGTCGCCCGATAGCGGATCTGGAAA
>URBS01000098.1 GCA_900546085.1 uncultured Collinsella sp. | reverse complement strand
GAGAGGGAGCGCGGAGGATTCAAGCGAATCATACGGAAACGGCCGGAGGCGATACGCCCCCGGCCGTCGGATCGATGGTCGGGACGACAGGATTCGAACCTGCGACATCCTGCTCCCAAAGCAGGCGCGCTACCAAACTGCGCCACGTCCCGAAGGTGTTGAGCAGCTAAGGCATAAACCTTGCGTGTCCCAAAGCGAAGGAAATTATAGGGGAGACTTCCCGCCTGTGCAAGCGGCGATATTCTAGCTCCTCGAATGTGCGACAAACCGGCTGTGGAGCAGGCCTATCACAAACGCCACCACGGCGACCGGCGCCCACGCGGCACCGATATCCGCCAGCGGCAGCGCATCGAACGGTAGCCACGCGCCAGCAAAGAACGCGTCGCGGACCGAGGTGATCACGCTCTGCACCGCGACGACGCCGCCGACCCAGACCCATACCTGCGGATGCGCGTCGCAAAAACCGTGCACCAGGCCCATAAGCACCAGCACAATGGCAACGGGATACAAGGCATTGAGCATGGGCACCGAGAACATAAGAATCACGTCGAGGCCCACGTTGGAGAGCACGCACGAAAACGCTGCGAACACAAAGGCGAGAACCGCAAAGGGGCGGCGCATGGCCTCCTCAGAGGCCTCCGCTCCCCCTTCGACCACATACGTCTCGCAGAAGTAACGCGAGCAGCAGCTGATGAGGCCGATGCACACGTTCATGCAGGCGAGGAAAAAGATCGCAAAGACCACGACCGTGCCGGCAAGCCCAAAATGCATGGAGGCCGAACGGGCGAGGATGGCGGCGCCGTTGGTAGCGTCGGGCATCACGGTGCCGAGCTGCATACCGGCAAGGCCCAAGCCGCAGTAGATGATGGCCATGAGTACGCCGGCGATCACACCGGAACGCGAAATCTCGAAGGCCACGCGCTTGTCATCGGTAACACCCAACTCGTGGATGGTCTCGGCGATGATGATGCCAAAGGCGAGCGACGCGAGCAGGTCCATGGTCTGATAGCCAGTCAGAAAGCCCTGCACGGCAGCGCCAGCATCGTAGGGGGCCTGCGGCGCGGCAGCGGGACCCAGCGGCGAGATCACGGCAGCACCAACGACCAGCACGATGAGCGCAATGAGCGCGGGGCCCGTAATGCGGCCGAGCACGCGTGTGATGACGCCCGGGCGCAGCGTGAGCGCAAACGCGACGACAAAGAAGCCGACGGCAAACACCAGGCGCGCCGTGCCGAGCGAGACGCCCTCGGGCAACAGCGGCACCAGCATCTCGAAGGCCGTGGAGCTCGTGCGCGGAATGGCCAGGCACGGGCCGATAGCCAGATACACCGCCGCGACAAAGAACTCGCCGAACTTGGGATGCACACGGCCGGCAAGCTCGCGCGCCGTTCCGGCAAGTGCCACGGCGATAAAGCCCATGACGGGCAGGCCGATGGCGGCAATGAGAAAGCCGAGCATGGCGACCGGCGTGGCAGAGCCCGCCTGCAGCGCCAGCAGCGGCGGAATAATAAGGTTGCCGGCGCCAAAGAGCATCGAGAACAGGGCGATACCGACGGTAACGACATGGTCGGAGCGCAGGCCGCGCGGCGCGGATGAGGCCATGGGACCACCTTTCGGGTCGAAACAAAAACGGGACGGGCAAAAGGCCCATCCCGCAAGTATATACGCTTTAGCAAGCTAAATCGCGCAAAGCTTCAATCGCGGCGTCAACTTCCTCGTCCGTGTTGAAATACCCAAACGAGAAGCGAACGACACCCTGGCGCTCGGTCCCCAACGCGCGGTGCATGAGCGGAGCGCAGTGGGCGCCGGGGCGCGTCGCAATCCCCCACCCTTGCATGAGCGCGTCCGAAATCTCGGCCGAATCGATATCGCCCACGTTGAGTGAAACGATCGCCGAGCGCACGGGCTGGTCAAAGGCACCGTAGAGCTTGATCTCCGGGATTTCGCGCACGCCAGCGAGAAAGCGATCTGCCAGTGCTCGCTCATGCGCCGCAATCGCCTCGACCCCACCTTGGGCCTCGATAAAGTCGAGGCCGACAGAAAGGCCGGCGACACCGTGGCCGTTGAGCGTGCCCGCCTCCAGGCGCGTGGGCCACTCAAGCGGCTGCAGCGGATCAAAGCTGTGCACGCCCGTACCGCCCATGGCCCAGGGGGCCACGTCAATGCCCTCCGCCACGGCCAGGCCGCCGGTCCCCTGCGGACCCATGAGCCCCTTGTGGCCGGTAAAGCACACCACGTCGAGCCCCATGGCCTGCATATCAATATGCGCCGTGCCGGCAGACTGCGAGGCATCGACGATCACGAGCGCACCGGCCGCATGGGCCATGGCGGCCACGCGCGCAATGTCGACCGCGTTGCCGGTCACATTGGAGGCGTGCGCCACCACCACGGCACGTGTGCCCGGCGTCACCAGCCGCTCAAGCTCTTCGTAGTCGAGCGCACCGTTCGCGTCGCAGCCCGCATGCTCAACGGTCACGCCCTGCTCTGCCGCCAGGCGGTTGAGCGGACGCAACACGGAGTTGTGCTCGAGCACCGTCGTGACCACGCGGTCGCCGCGGCGCACCACGCCATTGATGGCGGTGTTGAGCGCCGCGGTGGAGTTGGACGTAAAGCACACATGATCAGCCCGCGGGCAGCCCAGCAAGCGCGCGAGCTTGGCACGGCAACCGTGAATCGTACGAGCGGCATCGAGGGCACCCGACGTGGCGCCGCGCCCGGCATTGCCGAGCGAGCACATCGCCTGCGTCACGGCATCGATGACCGTCTGCGGCTTGTGCATGGTCGTCGCCGCGTTATCCAGGTAGATCATCGCACGACCTCCCACATATCAATCACGGTATAGCCCTCGGTGGGAACGCCCGCCGCGGCGAGTTCGCCGCGCAGCAGCTCCTCATCGGCAGGCAACGCTTTCCACGCCAGACCACAGCCGGCAGCGACCTCCCCGGGCACGGGAATCGTTCGCCCGGGAAGGCCACGCTCAACGCACAGGGACTCGCAGCCCATGGCGGCCGCCGTGGTGGGAAACGTGATGACAAGCGCCGGGCGCTTCTCCCTCATGGCAACTCCAACCAATACGCTACGGGCGCACGACGCGCACGGCCTGCTCCATCTTCTCCACGATCACATACATGTTCGTGACCTCGCCCACGGCAAGCTGGTCCTTAATGCCATAGTGGTCGAGGCAGGTGCCACAGGTGAGGATTTCGACGCCCTGCTCAGCCAGCCCCTTCAGGTCGTCGAGTACCGGCGAGCCCTCGACGGTGAGCTTGGCTCCGCCGTTGTAGAACAGCATGGTCGCGGGCAGCTCCTCCTGCTGCGTCACGGCAAAGATGAAGGCCTTCATGAGCTTGTGGCCCAGCTCGTCGTCGCCGCGGCCCATGCAGTCGGTGTAGACGGAAATGACGAGCTCGCCCTTGCCGGTGCTGGCACCACAGAAGGCAGCGCCATCCTGCTCGGGATCGGCCACGGCAATGGCACCAGAGGTCGCCACGGTCACGTGCCACTCAGCGTCAGAAACCTTCTCGACCGAGGCCGTGCAGCCCTTTTCCTGCGCCATCTTGGAGATGTTCTTGACGGCGGTCTCGTTGTCGACCGAGGTCACCACGGCACCCTCGCCATCGAGCTGCTTCAGGGCTTTGAGCGTCTTGACGACGGGCAGCGGGCAGGCATCGCCCATGGCATTGACTTCAATCTTAGTAGACATAGCTACATCCTTTCGAAAGAGACCGCCCGGATAGACGGGCGGTCGCATAGACAGTTTTTCTTAACGCACAACGCGAACGGCAGGACCACCCGGCGCTACCTCGAACACGCGACCGATAACGGCAGCGATACGATCCTCGTTATGCAGACGGCACGCAAGCTCATCCACATCGGAAGCAGGCGCCGCGATGAGCAGGCCACCCGAGGTCTGCGGATCGTACAGCGCATCCAGCATGCCCGGCTCCAGGTCATCGTCGGCCGCCACGCGCGGGCCAAAGAAGTCCTGGTTGCGGTAGGCACCGGCAGGGATAATGCCAAGACGCGCCATGTCGAGCACCTGGTCAAAGAGCGGCACCGCCCCCGATGCAAGCTCAATCTGCACGCCCGAGCCCTCGGCCATCTCGCACGCATGCCCGATCAAGCCAAAGCCCGTGACGTCGGTACAGCCGTGAAGTTCGAGTCCCTCGGCCAGGCGAATCGGGGCCTCGTTGAGGGTGCGCATCGAGTTCCACATCGGACAGGCCTCATCCTGCTCGATGAGCTCGCCCTTAATGGCCGTGGTGATGATGCCCGAGCCGATCGCCTTGGTCAGCAGCAGAACATCGCCCACGCGCGCGCCGCTGTTAGCGAGCATGCGGTCGAGCGCGACAAAGCCGCTCACGGACAGGCCGTACTTGGGCTCGTCGTCGTTGATGGTGTGGCCGCCCGCGATGGAGCAGCCCGCCTCGACGCACTTGTCGGCGCCACCCGCCAGAATCTGGCCAGCAGCCTCAACACCCAGGCAGTTAGGTATGCACAGCAGGTTCATGGCATGACTCGGCCGCCCGCCCATGGCGTAGATGTCCGACAGCGAGTTGGCCGCTGCGATCTGGCCAAACAGAAACGGGTCATCGACCATCGGCGGGAAGAAGTCGATGGACTGTACGAGACCCAAGTTGTCGCCAACGCGAAAGACGCTCGCATCGTCGGAGGTATCGAACCCCACGAGCAGGTTGTCGTTATGCACATTGGGTAAGTCGCCCAGGACCTGGGCGAGGGCTCCAGGAGCCAACTTAGCGGCTCAACCAGAGGCAGCGGTCATCTGCGTAAGCTTGACGAAATCGTCAGCCATCGATTCCTCCTCTCATCGGTCAATCATTTTCTCCCAGTATACGCATGAATGCGAAACTGGGGCGGATGCATTAATTGAGCGCCTGCGCGCGAATCGCCGCACCGATGGCACCTGCAAAGCGGGCCTGGGGCGACGTAGTCACCGACGACCCCAGCAGCGCGGCCAACCGCTCCACAACGTAGGCGTTCTCGCACAGGCCTCCCGTCAGGTAGTACGGAGCACCCGCCGCCTGCCCGGCCATAGTCGCCACGCGCGACACGACGCTTTCGATCACGCCGCGCGCAATGTTCTCGCGCGGCTCGCCACGACCGATGAGGCCGATAACCTCACTTTCGGCAAACACCGTGCACATGCTGCTGATCTTGGTAGGTTCGCCGGAACGCGCCAGGTCGGCCATCTGCTGTTGAGAAATACCTAGGCGGTCGGCCATGATCTCCAAAAAGCGCCCCGTGCCGGCAGCACACTTGTCGTTCATGGCGAACTTTGCCACGCGGCCGCCTTTAAGCTGGATGACCTTGGTGTCCTGACCGCCTACGTCAATCACGGTGCCGTGATCGCCAAACAGGCACACGGCACCGGTGCCGTGGCAGGTAATCTCGGTCACGACCTTGTGCGCATAGGGCACGGCAACACGGCCGTATCCAGTCGCGACCACGCGTACGTCGTCGGCCGCCACGTCGTAGCCGGCAGCGGCAAGCTCACAGCGCAGACGCTCCCCCGCATCGACCGACGAATACCCGGTTGGCTGCACGCACGTCCACGCCACCGAACCCTCTCCATCGACCACAGCAGCCTTAGCTGCCGTAGACCCGATATCGATCCCGATCCCTATCATGGCTCTCTCCTAATTGGCAAACTAATCAAACGATCAGACACCACTGCAACAACGGCCCTCTGGCGTCTGAGGTGCCCGAGATTCCGAGCGACAAGCCCGACGAAGCGTACTCAAGGTACGCGAGGAGGGTTGGAGCCGGAAGGTCGGGTGCCTCAGACGTCAGAGGGTCTCGATAAAGGCGGCAATGCGCGTCTCTATCTGGCCCATGTCGCCGTTGCTGTAATCGGTCTCAATCTTCATGTACGGAATGCCCGCACCCTCGACGGCCTCCTGCATGCGTGCGCTCTCCACGTTAAAGGTATGGCACGCCTGCAGCACGCTCTCCACCACGCCATCGACGTGGTACTTCTCGCACATGGCCAGCGTGTTCTCCATGCGGCCGTCGTTGGGTGTCATGACCGAGCAGTTAATGTCCAGGTAGCGGTCGGCGATAGCGCGCAGGATATCGGGCGCGTCCGGGTCGATCATCATGGCCGCCGTGCGCTCGCCCGAGCAATCGTCCATGCACACGACCACGCCGCCATTAGACTCGATGGTGCGACCGATCTTGTTGATCACGCCGCCCACGGGGCAGCCGGTAATCAGGATGCGCTTAGCATCTGCCGCGACCGGGCGCTCTCCAGCCTCGTAGGCCTCGCGCAGCTTGGCAACCTTTTGCTCGAGCTGGTCCGTATAGGCCTCGATATCAAAGCTGAACGTACCGGCGAACATGGTGCTCATCAGGTCGACGCCGCTCATGGCCGCCGGCTGGTTGGCCTGCAGCGCAAACATCTCGAGCTGGGCAGCACGCAGGCGATTGCGACGACGGGCGGCGGCGCGCAGATCGTCATCGGCAATCGTAATACCGTAGAAGTTCTCGAGCTCCTCCTTGAGCAGGCGGCACTCCTCGTACCAGCCCTCGCGCTCATAGGCACGATCGCGGCCCTGCGGAAGATGCAGGATGTGCGTGCGTTTGAGCTTGTTGAGTAGCTCGTACATCTTCTTCTTGCCGTCGCAGGTGGTCTCGCCGATGATCATGTCGCTAAAGTACGTAAACGGGCACTTTTGCGAGTAGACAAAGCCGTAGGTCGACTTGATGAGCGGGCAGAGGTTTGCCGGCAGCACCTTCTCGGCCTCGCGGATCACCTCATCGGACGTACCGCACAGAGCGACACTTGCAGCCCCCGCGGCATCGATAATCTCGAGCGGCGTATAGCTGCACAGATACCCGATCAGGCGATTACCGGCCTGCTTGTAATCCTTGACGCGAATAAACGCGGCCTTGCGCTGCTCGTTGAACTCCTCAAACGTGGACGGCAACGGCTGCTCAATATTTTCCGACATATAACTCCTTAACAAACCTTTTAACCAACCAAGGAAACGGCTTTCCCAGGGCCCGAGGTTGCCGTGAAAGAGGAGCGCCGCGTACTTCTGGTACGCAAGCGACGGTTTGAACGGCAAGATCGAGTGCCTGGGGAAGCCACCGGGACGGATAGTCCTAGATGGTTTCCAAGAAAGCCTCGATCCTGGTTTGCAGTTGGCCTGCGTCTTCGCCGGCGTAGTCGGTCGTGATGTGCATAAACGGAATGCCGGCCTCCTCGGCGGCCTTCTCCACGGCGAAGGACTCCATCTCGTAGAGTGTGCAGAACTGCAAGGCCACGTCGACAATGCCGTCGGCATGCAGGTTCTTGGCCATCTGGACAATGTCCTTCATACGCTGGTCGTTGGGCGTAAAGACGGCACAGTTGATCTTAAAGTAGCGCTCGGCGATGGCATCGAGCATCTCGTCAACCGTCTCACCGGACTCGTCGACCAGGTCCTTGTAATAGCGCGAACCCGTGCAGGACTCCTCGCCTACCACAACGCCGCCGGCCTTCTCGATGAGGTTGAACAGCTTCCAGTTGGGCACGGCCATGGGCGTGCCGGTGTACAGGATGCGCTTGGTCCCCTTGGGCGCCACGCCCTCGCCGGCCTCGACACGCTGCTCGCACTCAGCCGCCATATCGTTGATGGCTCCGGTCAGACGCGGCGTGTCGTCCATAAAGGCGGCCTGAACGGTCAGCAGGCTGTCGAGACCGCTAATGGGCGCTGGGTCGGCAGCGCGCGTGGCAGCGAGGCGCTGCAGGGCGCGACGCTTCTCATTGACGGCGCGGATGGCGGCCTTCAGACGCTCAGGCGTAATCGTGACGCCACACTCGTCCTCGATCTTGGCTGCGAGCTTCTTGACCTCGGCCTTCCAGGTCACGAGCGTCGACTCGTCGTGTACGTTGGGAATATCCATGACGTACATGTTCTTTTGCGTGGCAAAGAACTCGTAGGCTTTCTTCTTGCCGTCGCAGGTGTTCTCGCCTACCACCAAGTCACTCGACTCAATGTAGGGGCAGACCTCGCCCAGCTTAAAGCCGGCAAAGCTCTTGATGAGCGGACAAGTGTTGCGCGGCAAGTGCTCCTCGACCTTGTCGGTCGCCCAATCGGCACCCGAGCACAGACCCACGGGGATACCGTCGCAGGCGAGCACAATCTCCTCGGGCACGTAGACGCAGAAGCTGCCCACGATCTTGGTGGCCTCGCCGGCCTCCTTCTTGTCGAGCATCTCCTTAATACGGCCGCTGTGGATGTTGGTGGCGACAAAATCCAGGTAGGACGTGGACTTGGGGCGATTGTTCTGCGTCAGGAACATATCGCCGTACATCTGGCCCACGGCGCCCAGCAGCATGTCGTGGTCGGCAAGATTCATGCCGAGGCTCTCCCACATCGGATGGAAATCAATTTCTTCAGCCATAACGGTTCCCCTCTCGAACCAAAAACGGATAACAGCGGTATCGATGCACGACGGACGGCGATTGCCCGACCGTGCTCAAACCCGGAATTTTAGGGAACCTGCTTTGCGGTCGATTATTTATTTGTGCGTCGTCTCTCCCGGAGCCGTGAACATAAGATCGGAAGAGCACACGTCTGAACTCCAGTCACTAGCTTATCTC
>URBS01000097.1 GCA_900546085.1 uncultured Collinsella sp. | reverse complement strand
TTCGCGCTCAACACGGCGACGACCGCCGCGGTCCTCGTCCTCGCGGCGACGGCGATGCGCCTCGCCCTGGAACTGCTTGGCACGGCGCTCGGCACGGTTGCCTCGCGGGGCCTGCTCGGCAGCAGCAGCACCCCCGCGCTCCTCGGCAGCCACCTCGCGAGCCACGCTCTCCACAGCCTCGTCCACGCGAGCCTGAACGCCCTCGCGCACGCGGGTCTTGCCGCCGCGCTTGGGACGGCTCGGACGCTCGCCGTCGCCGCGACGCTCATCGCGACCGCGGTTGGAACGACCGGCAACATCGCCGTAATCGTCGCCGTTGCGCTTGCCGTCGCGACGTGCCTGCTCGAGCTTCTTCTTGCTCTTGGACTTGCCGCGCTTGGTCTTCTTCTTCACCTTAAAGGCCGCAGGATCGCGCTCGGGATCAACGGTGGGCGGATTGGGACCCACATGCAAGTCGCCGGCCTCGTAGATGTCGGCCGTCTTGTCCATGAGCTTCTCGATCTCATAGAACTCATCGACGTCCTGCTCGGTCACAAACGTGATGGCCCAGCCCAGCTCACCGGCACGGCCCGTGCGGCCGATGCGGTGGATGTAGTCGGTCGGCTCGGCCGGCACGTCAAAGTTCACGACGTAGCGCACATCGCTAATGTCGATGCCGCGGGCGAGGACATCGGTTGCCACCAGCACGTCAACGGTGCCGTCGCGGAAGGCCGAAAGCGCACGCTCGCGCTGGGCCTGGCTGCGGTTGCCGTGGATCGCGGCGGCCTTGATGCCCTTACGCTCCAGACGACGGCAGCAGCTGTCGGCGCGGTGCTTGGTGCGCATAAAGACGATCGTGCGCTCCGGACCCTCCTTCTTGAGGAACTCGGGCAGCAGGTTGTTCTTGGCCTCGATGGACACCGGGAACACAAACTGGTCGACGGTGTCGGCGGTCGACGTGGCAGGCGCGATCTCCACGCGGGCCGGATCGCTCACCAGGTCGGTGATCTCGCCCACGGCCTCCTCGTCGAGGGTCGCCGAGAACAGCAGCGTCTGGCGCTCGGCCGGCGTCTCGCGCACAATGCGACGGACGGCGGGCAAAAAGCCCATGTCGAGCATGCGGTCGGCCTCGTCCAGAACCAGCACCTTGACCTCGTTCAGGTGGCAAGCGCCCTGCTCAATCAGGTCGACCAGACGGCCCGGCGTGGCGACAAGGATGTCGCAGCCGTACTTGAGCGCCGCGGTCTGGGGCTTGTAGCTCACGCCGCCCACGACGGTCACGGCGACATGGCCGGTAACGTCGGCAATCTTGCCGGCGACCTCGTCGATCTGCTGAGCGAGCTCGCGCGTGGGGGTGATGACGAGCATCACGGGACCGCGGCCGTTGCCCTCGGGCTTTTTAGCACCGCGACGACGGTTGCGGCCGCCGCGCTCGCGTACGGGTTTGGGAGGAGCGATGTGCTCCAGGTTGTTCATGGTCGGCAGCAAAAAGGCAGCCGTCTTGCCGGTGCCGGTCTGAGCGGCGGCAAGCAGGTCGCGGCCCTCGAGCACCACGGGGATCGAGCCGGCCTGCACGGGCGTGGGTGCCGTGTAGCCAAGGTTCTCGATGGCACGAAGCATCTCGTCCGAAAGACCCAGCTCGTCAAAGGCGGGCAGGTTCTCGGTCGCGGACTCGACGGCCTGGGCAGCATTGGCCTCGTCGGCAGCATCGAAGGCAGCCTGGGTCATGGCCTCGCGGGTCTCGTCCAGAATCTCGGCGTCCGTGACGTCGGATACAGAATTACGCATATGTTGTTGTTCCTTATCTGCACGCGTTATGGGCACGGCATGCAGCCGCGCGGGGCGTGCTTGGTAGTGCGCTAATACATACAAAACAGGTGCGCACAGAGAGGACGTTGCTCAGCACGCTGGCGATCGCTTTGGCAGCCCTATCACGCGCCGTCCAGACGCAGCAGCTCTAAGCGATGGAGCAGATTCGCCGCCGGTTAGTATACCCGTGCTTCACATGCCCCCACGTAAACCACAGATGACGAGGCGGACGGGGCGGGCCTGGCCGATTGTCTCAATCTGTAACAGTTACGAGACAAAACCGGGTTTCTACTGTTACAGATCGAGACGAACTCAAACATCGCAAAACATAATCTCGATCTGTAACAGTTAGAGGTCATTTTCCCTGCTAGATGTTACAGATTGAGATGTTTGGCAGGGACTGCCAACGATTGAGCAGCCACCCTCATCTGTATCGAAATGTCATACATTTCTTTCTGCACTTGATACCCCCAGGGGGTATGGGTGTATAGTATCGGCAGGGTAACAATTCCAACACCGAACCACGGAAAGGAGAAGCCATGGCTCAAGATAAGTTCGACGTGGGCGGCATGACATGCGCCGCCTGCCAGGCGCACGTGGACCGCGCCGTAAGCAAACTCGACGGCGTCCAAAGCGTCGCGGTCAACCTACTCGCTGGTTCCATGATGGTCGACTATGACCCCGCGCAGGTCTCCCCCGAGGATATCTGCACCGCCGTCGACCGCGCGGGCTACTCGGCCTCGCCCGTCGATGCGGGCACCGGCGCCGCTGGCTCAAACGGCAGCGTGCAAGCCAGGTCCGGCGCCGCCCATATGGAGTCGCCGACCAAAAAGCTGGAGGCCGCCGCCTCTGCCATGCGCACCCGCCTCATCGTCTCGATTGCCTTCCTCATTCCGCTGTTCTACATAGGCATGGGGCACATGCTCGGTTGGCCGCTGCCCGGCATTTTCACCGACCATACCCACAGCATGACGCTCGCCCTCACCGAGCTCGTCCTGCTCATCCCCATCGTCTACGTCAACGACGCGTACTTTATCAACGGATTTAAATCGCTCGCGCACGGCGCGCCCACCATGGACGCGCTCATCGCCGTAGGCGCCACCGCGTCGATCGCCTGGTCGCTCTATGCCATGTTTATCATGGCCGACCAGCTGGCCACAGGTCAGGTGCACGAGGCCATGATGACGAGCATGGACAATCTCTATTTTGAGAGCGCCGGCACGATCCTGTCGCTCGTCACCGTGGGCAAATACCTCGAGACGCGCAGCAAGTCCAAAACTGGCGGCGCCATCGAGGCGTTGATCGACCTAGCGCCCAAGACCGCGACCGTCGTGGCAGAGGACGGCAGCGAGACCACCGTCGACGTCGACAGCATCCTTCCCGGCCAGGTTCTACGCGTGCGCCCCGGCGAGTCCATCCCCGTCGACGGCGTGGTGCTCGAGGGCGCCTCCGCCGTAGACGAGAGCGCGCTCACCGGCGAGTCCATCCCCGTGGAGAAAACCGTCGGCGATACCGTCAACGCCGCCACCGTCAACCGCACCGGCTCGTTTACCTTCCGCGCCACACGCGTGGGCGTCGACACGTCGCTTGCCAAGATCATCCAGCTCGTCGAGGACGCCAATGCCACCAAGGCGCCTATCGCCCGCCTGGCCGATAAGGTCGCCGGTGTGTTTGTGCCCGTGGTGTTTGTGATCTCGGCCGTGACCTTTGCGGTGTGGATGGCACTGACCGGCAGCATCAACGAGGCGCTTACCTCCGCCGTCGCCGTGCTAGTGATCAGTTGTCCGTGCGCGCTGGGCCTGGCCACCCCCGTCGCCATTATGGTGGGCACCGGCAAGGGCGCCGAAATGGGCATTCTGTTTAAGAGCGCTGAGGCACTGGAGAATCTGCGCAGCGTGGGCACCGTGGTGCTCGACAAGACGGGCACCGTCACCCGCGGCAAGCCGGCCGTGACCGACATTGTGGTTGCCGCGCGCGCCGACGGCTCGCCCGCCATGAGCGAAAAGGCGCTGCTCAAGCTGGCCGCCGCGCTGGAGCGCTCGAGCGAGCACCCGCTGGCAGAGGCGATTATGGCCGAGTGCGAGGCACGCGGAATCGTCGCGCGCATGGTCGAGGACTTTGCCGCCGTGCCTGGACGAGGCGTTACGGCGCGCGAGGGACAAAACGTCATCGCTGCCGGCAACGCGCGCTTCATGGGCGAGTTGGGCGCTGCCGTGCCTACGGACCTTGCCGAGCAATTTGCCACCGAGGGCAAAACGCCGCTGTTCTTTGCCAAGAACGGCGAGCTTGTCGGCACCATTGCCGTGGCCGACGAGGTCAAGGAGACGAGTGCTGCTGCCATTGCCGCGCTGCGCTCGCTTGGCGTCGACGTGCGCATGCTCACCGGCGACAACCGCGTGACGGCCGAGGCCATCGCCCGCCGCGTGGGACTGAACAGCAAGCAGGTCATCGCCGACGTCCTGCCCGCCGACAAGGAACGCCACGTGCGCGAACTGCAAGATGCGGGCGGCAAGGTCGCCATGGTGGGCGACGGCATCAATGACTCCCCCGCCCTGGCGCGCGCCGACGTGGGCCTTGCCATTGGCACCGGCGCCGACATCGCCAAGGAGGGCGCCGACGTGGTGCTCATGCGCAGCGACCTCATGGACGTCGCCCGCGCCATCGAGCTTTCGCGCGCCACGATTCGCAACATCAAGCAGGACCTGTTCTGGGCGCTGTTCTACAACGGTATCGGCATTCCGCTCGCCGCGGGCGTGTTCTTCCCGCTCACCGGCTGGCAACTCTCGCCGATGTTTGGCGCTGCAGCCATGAGCCTGTCGAGTGTCTGCGTCGTAAGCAATGCCCTGCGCCTGAAATCCTTTAAGCCTAAAGTGGCAAAATAGGCTCACCATTAAGTCCATTTAGAACGGGTTTTCCAGGTGCCCGAGATTGACCTGAAAGAGGAGCGACGCGTACTTTGGTACGCGAGCGACGGCTTGAAGGTCAAGGTCGGGTGCCTGGGAAAGCCGACACAACAGAGAGGAATACCCATGCGTTACACGATTAAGACTTCGGGCCTTATGTGCGGCCACTGCGACGCTACTGTCGAGACGGCACTGCTCAACGTTGCCGGCGTGACCGACGCCGATGCCGATCACGAGACCCAGACCGTCCAGGTGGAGTGCGCCGACACCGTGACCGCCGAGCAGCTCGCTGACGCCGTCGAGGGCGCCGGCGAGAAGTTCCACGCCCTGTCCGTGACCGCCGCGTAACGACCCGCACGTACCCCCCCCCGACCAGAAACGAGGACCCGCCATGATGGCAGACCATAAATCGGTGACCCGCATGCTCAAGACGGCACGCGGTCAGATCGACGGCATCCTGCGGATGGTCGAGGAGGACCGCTACTGCGTCGATATTTCCACGCAGCTCATGGCAACGCAGGCGCTCCTCGCGCGCATTAACGCCGACGTGCTCAAGGCTCACATCGAGGGCTGCGTCGCCTCGGCCATCGAATCGGGCGACGAGGAACTCAAGGCCGCCAAGCTCGCCGAGATCGAACGCGTCGTCGACAAACTCGCCAAGTAATTGGTGCATTGGGGACAGGTCAATCTGCACCACCTTGGTGCAGATTGACCTGTCCCCAATGCACCAAAAGGGGTATAAAGGCGTGCAGCATATCGAACGAAAGGCAATTCGCATGAATGACTTTATGAAGGGTCGCAACGGCGCCGATGAGCTCACCGTCGTGTTGGGCTTCGCAGGCATTATCATCGCGATGATCGGGTCGATGGCCCGTATCCAGTGGCTCAGCTGGATCGCCATCACCGTGATCGCGCTCGGCGTGCTGCGCGGTCTGTCCAAAAACATCGACGCGCGCCGCAAGGAGAACGACGCCTTTGTCACGGCGACCGCAAACGTCCCCGGCCTAGGTAAGTTCGTCGCCAGCTTGGGCGGCGGGACTGCAGCTGCCAACGCCTCGCGCACGGCCGGCACCAGCAAGGAAGACTTTGAGCGCGCCAAGCGAACGGCCAAGAAGATGTGGAAGGGCCGCAAGACCACGGCGTACCTCAAGTGCCCTAACTGCGGTCAGATGCTGTCCGTCCCCAAGGGCAAGGGTAAGATCCGCGTCACCTGCCCCAAGTGCCACGCCAAGATGGAAACGCGCTCCTAGGCATCGCGCCGTGGGGCAAATGAATCAGTAGTGTTTGTCTCAAATCTGAAGCATTTGTTCGATAAAAAAGTCGAGGCCTCGTGTTGAGACCTCGGCTTTTTGTATACGGCAACGGAACTGTCCCCTTGTCACATCTACGCCACGCCGTCGCGGGCCAGCTCCTCGGCCAGCGCTTCGGCAGGCATGGCCATAATCGCGTCGAGCTCGGCGTCCACCTCGGGAATACGCTTCACCTTGAGCTTGCGTATCAGATCGCCGCGACACATCACATGCATCGGCCCACGCAGAGCGCACAGGTCAGCGAGCGGGTTCTCGCGCGTCACCAGGATATCGGCCGCCTTGCCGCACTCGATCGTGCCGGTCTCGTCACCCAGGCCCAGTAGCTCAGCATTGACCTGCGTAGCCGTATGCAACGCAAACGTGTTGCTCACACCCACGTACTTGGCAAAATAAGCCACCTCGCGCCACATGTCGTACTGGGTCACGAACGGGCAGCTCGAGTCCGTGCCCAGGCCCACCTTAACGCCGGCTTCCAGCGCCGCACGAGCGCTCTCGATAATGCCCGAGCACACGATGTCGCCGTTCTTCTTTTGCGTGTCGGTCGAATGGGTCTTTCCCGGATCGAGCAGTACAAACGGCAGCGCCGGACTAATCGTGCAGGTCACGCTCGGCGCACGTCCCTCGAGCTGTGTTCCCGCGGCGCCGCGGTACAGCTCCAGAATCTCGGAGGTCATCGGAGCGCCGTGCTCGATTGTGTCGACGCCGGCCTGAAGCGCGGCCTTCACACCTTCGGTGCTCTCGACATGGGCCATGACCGGAAGGCCAACCTCGTGCGCCGCCTTGCACGCTGCCGCGGCGACATCGAGCGGCATGCGCAGCACGCCCGGCTCACCTACTTCGGTCGCGTCGAACACGCCGCCCGTCACGAACAGCTTGATGACGTCGGCGCCGCGCGCATACAGATCGCGCACCCGCTCGGCTGCCTCGACGGGGCTGTTGGCCACCTGGGCGAACAAGCCCGCGCCATGGCCGCCCGGCACCGTGACGCCCGTTCCCGGCGCTACCAGGCGCGGACCCTGATACTTGCCGGCATCGATAGCGTCACGCACGGCAATGTCGGCAAACAGCGGGTCGCCCGCGCCGCGCACCGTGGTCACGCCGCTTGCCAGCTGCTGCTGGGCACTGCCCTTGAGGATATGGCGCACGACGGCGCGGCCCACCGGATTATCAAGCTTCTTCATCAGCGCGCCCGCATCGCCCGCTGAGACTGGCTTGCCCGAACCGCACAGATGCACGTGCATGTTGATGAGGCCCGGCATGAGATACGCCCCTGCCAGGTCGATGACCTCGGCACCTGCAGGCGCCTGCGCCACAGCACTCGGTCCCATCCAGGTGATGATGCCACGCTCGACGGCCACGGCCATATCGGGCTGCGGCTCCATATGTTCCGAACCATCCAGAACGGTCGCATTGATAAACAACGTGGGACGATCGGCAGTCGCCATATCGAGCTCCTCCCTCACGATTAACTTGAACATTTGTCCATTATTACCCAGCACGGCAGGATTGCTGCAGACATATCGGTTAACGGAGAAAGGAGGAGATGCGGGGAATGGAATGCACTGCAGTCCCACCCCAGCGACATCCGAGAAATGTCTTGATCTGTAACAGATAGACCGTCTTTAACCTTCCAAGTGTTACAGATCGAGATCTTTCGGCACCGCGTCCAACCTTTGTCTCAATCTGTAACAGTTAGACCGGTTTTTGGCCGTTAGATGTTACAGATCGAGATATTCTCCAGCCCTGTCGTCAAACGTCTAAATCTGTAACAAGTAGACAGGTTTTCGGCCTCTAGATGTTACAGATTGAGATCTTTTAGCGGAAGCCAACCTTCTGTCTCGATCTGTAACAGTTGCGAGGCCAAACGGCCCCTTGTTGTTACAGATCGAGACAAACTCGGCAGGAACAACCACATCCGCGTCAGTTGCACCCCTCAGCGCCCATACCACTGCCGCCTCCATTCCTCTGCCAAATCGACCCGCTGCGGAATGCCCGCCAGTCTCATCTTTTCAGCCAGCTTCCCCGGAATCTTGAGTTCATCAAACGTAAACCGAAGCACCTTGTGCCCGAGCATCGTCAGATGAGACTCTCGCTGACGTTCTGCCACGAATGGGTCGACCGACTCCCGACCCTCGTCGTTCTGTAAGGCATACTTTCCCTTTCCATCGAGCTCGCCAATCACGCACGTCCCGTCCTCGAGCCTCCAGAAATAATCAACGCGAAACACTTGGCTCGGATCAAGCGGGTCGCGAAACTCCACCTGTAACTCTGGCACCGGAAAACCGTATGCAATAAAGAACGCCCGCAAGCGAGACTCGCCGCCGTTTTCGGACAAGCCGTCCGCATACGACGCAATCACCTGTGCCCTGCGATGTCCTCGCCTGCCCTCACAATCGGCGCGGAGGCGCTCGCACAAATCCCCACGTGATTCGCCTTTCGCCCGCAGTGCGGAATCGGCAATCGCCAACCCATAGGAGAACGGCGCACGCAACAAGCAATCCTCCGCCGTGCGCCAAAACGACGTCACCTGCACGCCGTCGACTTCAACGGTATCGCCCACCTCGGCGTTCAGGCTGGAAACCCCGGGCTGCAAGCTGTTGTATATGGGCAGGTTGTTACCGCCCCCGAAAAATCCGACATCGCCCGGCTGCATCTGCACCAGGCGCGATGCGGCGAAGGCGACACCGCTCA
>URBS01000096.1 GCA_900546085.1 uncultured Collinsella sp. | reverse complement strand
CTTCGCCGCCGAGGCCGAGACCGCCGGCGTGCCCGTGCTCGTGGGCCAGCACCGTCGCCACAACCCCTTCGTCAACAAGGCCAAGGAGATCATCGAGTCCGGCGAGCTGGGCAAGCTCACCGTGTCGAGCTTCCACTACATGATCTATAAGAATGACGAGTACTTCGATGTCGAGTGGCGCCGCAAGAAGGGTGCCGGCCCGATCCTGGTTAACCTGGTTCACGACGTCGACCTGCTCCGCTATCTGCTGGGCGAGCCCGTTGCCGTCCAGGGTATGCAGTCCAGCGCCGCCCGCGGTTTTGAGACTGAGGACTCCGCCGTGGTCAACGTCCGTTTTGCCGATGGCGCGCTCGCAAGCATGACCATCTCCGATGCCACCGCCAGCCCCTGGAACTGGGAGGCCACCGCTCGCGAGGACCCGCAGTACCGTCCCTTCGACGCCGACGCCTACTTTATCGGCGGAACCTTGGGCGCCCTTTCGCTGCCCCGCCTGCACCAGTTCTCCTACAACGGTGCCTCCAACTGGCACAAGCCGCTGCAGATGGAGATCCCGGCCGTGGACCCGGCGCTGCCGCACAAGATGCAGCTCAAGCACTTTGTGAAGGTCGTCCGCCGCGAGGTCGAGCCCGTCGTGACCCCCGCCGACAACGTCAAGACGCTCACGCTGCTTAACGCCATCAAGGAGGCCGCCGAGACCGGCCAGCTCGTCGAGCTGTAATGCCTTAAGAGCGGCCGCGGCAGAAACCCCATGCCGAGTCCCTCGGTCCGCCACAAATAAGCCCCTCTTCTTTGCCCCGCGAGCAGCCTCCTGCCCGCGGGGCATTTTGCTACGTTGCCAATGATTTTTCTGGGACGGGGGACTATTTGCACCTTAGCTTGATTCGTTCGCCACGAAATGTGCCTATCTACTACGTTTAACCAATCACCCTCATCCATACCGATTTTCGCGAAATAAAAACCGCAGGTAAACGGCTTGCGCATTTTCGGAAAACCGGGGGATGGTCGACCCACACGGTTCAAACGTAGTAGATAGGCCGCTTTCGTGGTTCCGCGCCAAAACAGTCTTTTTTGAGCGAAGTGGCAGGTGGTATCCTTGGTAGCTCTGTGCTGCAAACGCACCTTAAACGCAAGGAGTTTCATGGATCTTATCGCCCAGCTCGCGCGCGAGCTCAACCTTAAGGCCGCCAACGTCGAGGCGGCCGTCAAGCTCATCGACGAGGGAAACACCATTCCCTTTATCTCGCGCTACCGCAAGGAAGCCACGGGCGGCATGGACGACGTCGCCCTGCGCGCACTCGACGAGCGCCTGTCCTACCTGCGCAATCTTGAGCAGCGTAAAGAGGACGTCATCCTGCTCATCGATGCCCAGGGCAAACTCACGCCCGAACTCGAGCAACAGATTCGCGAGGCCACACAGCTCCAGCGTGTCGAGGACCTCTACAAGCCCTACCGCAAAAAGCGCATGACCCGCGCGCAGAAGGCACGCGAGGCAGGTCTGGAGCCGCTTGCCAACATGATCATCATGCAGGCCTCGGCCAAGGGCAGCGCACTCGACGCCGCCGCGGCATACGTCAACGAGGAGGCCGGCTTCGACACGCCCGAAAAGGCGCTCGCCGGCGCGGCGGACATCGTGGCCGAGACGGTGGCCGAGGACCCCGAGAACGTCGCCGACCTGCGCGCCTTTACGCAAAACACCGCCGACATCGTCGTCGAGGCCACCGACCCCGCTGAGAAGACCCCCTACGAGCCGTACTACAGCTATGATGAGCCGCTGCGTCGCATCCCCAACCACCGTGTGCTGGCTATCGACCGCGGTGAGCGTGAGGGCAAGCTCCGCGTGCGCGTGAACGTCGACGGCGCTGCCGCTACGGCACGCCTCGGCAGCCGCTGGCCCCGTCGCCAGGGCGTGTTTGCTCCCGTCTTTGACGCCGCCATCGCCGATGGCTACAAGCGCCTCATGGCCCCCTCGCTGGAGCGCGAGGCCCGCGCCAAACTCACCGTTCGTGCCCAGACCGAGGCCATCAACGTCTTTGCCAAGAATCTCGAGGGCTTGCTCTCGGCGCGCCCCGTGCGCGGCGCCCGCGTGCTCGCGCTCGATCCGGGCTACCGCACCGGCTGCAAGGTCGCCGTCATGGACGAGACCGGCAAGCTACTCGACCACGGCGTGGTCTATCCCACCAAGCCGCGCCACGACGTCGCCGGCACCAAGCGCGAGCTCGCCCGCCTCGTCAAGAAGGACGGCGTCAACACCATCGTCATCGGCAACGGCACCGCCAGCCGCGAGACCGAGGAAGTCGTCTCGGAGTTTATTGCCGAGCAGGCACCCAGCCTTCGCTACACCATCGTCAACGAGGCCGGCGCGTCGGTGTACTCCGCCTCCGAGCTCGCCAGCCAGGAATATCCCGACCTGGACGTCACCGTACGTGGCGCCATGAGCCTGGGCCGCCGTCTGCAAGACCCGCTGGCAGAGCTCGTCAAGATTCCGCCCCAGTCCATCGGCGTTGGCCAGTACCAGCACGACCTTGACCAGGCCGAGCTTTCGCGCACCCTGGGCCACGTGGTGGAAGACGTCGTCAACCGTGTGGGCGTCGACGTCAACACCGCGAGCGCAAGCCTGCTGGGCTACGTGTCGGGCATTACGCCGAGCGTGGCCAAGAACATCGTGGCCTACCGCGAGGAAAACGGGGCCTTTACCGATCGCCGCCAGCTCAAGAAGGTCCCCGAGCTGGGACCCAAGGCATACCTCAACGCCGCGGGCTTCCTGCGCATCAGCGGCGGCAAGAACCCGCTCGACGCGACAAGCGTCCACCCCGAGAGCTACGAGGTGGCCACGGCCGTCCTGGAGCGCGCCGGCGTTGCGGCAAGCGAGCTCAGCCGCGGCGGCGTGCCCGACATTGAGCACCGCCTGGGCAGCATTTCGGCACTGGCAAGCGACCTGGACTGCGGCACCCTGACGCTCATCGACATTGTCAACGAGCTCAAGAAGCCCGGTCGCGACCCGCGCGACGACGCGCCCGAGGTGGTCTTTAGCCGCTCGGCGCTTTCCATCGACGATCTGGAGCCCGGCATGGAACTCAAGGGCACGGTGCGCAACGTTGTGGATTTTGGCGCGTTCGTCGACGTGGGCGTGCACCAGGACGGCCTCGTACACATCTCCAAGCTGGCCAACCGCTTTGTCAAGCACCCCAGTGACGTGGTGCGCGTCGGTGACACGGTCAAGGTGTGGGTCGAAAAGGTCAATCGCGACCGCAAGAAGATCTCCCTCACCATGGTGCAGGGGAAATAAACCGCCAAAGCAAGGGTACCCCCTGTAGCAGCGTGCAAAATCGCGAGTATTCTGCAATTTCCGCCGCTCCGAACGCCCCTCAGAGGCAATAAAGTCACAAACAGCCCCCGTTTTAGCGTCGTCAGAGCCAAAACGGGGGCTGTTCCATGCTTCGGTTAACTGGTAAAAGCCTTTACCTTGCTGAATACTCTCAATTTTGCACGTCGCAGGCGGGGGTACCTTTGCCTACGGCAGGATATGGAAGCCGAGTGCTAACTTGCCGGCAAGCTCGTGTCGGCAGCCCCGGCCTTTCCTTTGCCTAGCGCGACCCTCGCGAAGCGCGTGAGCGATAGGGAAAGGAAAGGCCGGGGCGAACAACCCGCGATGTAGCCAGCGTTCGCGTTACGGCAGGATATGGAAACCGAGCGAGGCGATATCCTTGGCAAAGCCGCGCACGGTGTCGAGCGAGACCTCGTACGGGTCGCGGCCGATGTTCTTGCGCTTGGCCAGGATGCTGTTGGGCACCGTGATGATCTGGCAACCGCAGGCTTCGGCCTGGTAGATGTTGATGAGCTCGCGCGTGGACGCCCACAGGACCTCGCAGTTGGGCTTGGCGGCGGCCTTCTTAACCGACTCCGTCATAAACGGAATGGGGTCAACGCCGGTATCGGCGATACGGCCGGCAAAGAGCGAGATGATAGACGGCGTCTCGGTGTCAACAGCCTCGACCATCTCATCGACCTGCTCGGGAGTAAAGATGGTGGTGACGTTGACCTTGATGCCGTCGGCGGAAAGCTTGCGCACCAGCTCGGCGGTGGACTCGCCCTTGGTGGTCACGCACGGAATCTTGACGTAGACGTTCTCGGCCCAGGTAGCGATCTCGCGGGCCTCGACCTCCATGGTCTCGACGTCGTCGGCAAAGACCTCAAACGACACAGGCACATCGGTGATGTGAGCCAGGACCTCCTTGGCAAACGCGCGGTAATCCGTCACGCCACCCTTTTTCATAAGGGACGGGTTGGTCGTGAAACCCTGAACGTTGCCGTTCTCGTACATGTCGAGCATGCCCTCGAGGTTTGCACCGTCAGCGAACACCTTGATTGCCATCTGCCTGATTCCTTTCGTTAGCATACGGCCGATAAACTGCTAAACACTTTACCTATGTTTATCAAGGCGTGAGCTGCGGGTTTTTATCTTCTCGGCGAACGGTTTTGCAGATTTACTATTTTTATATCGACGCCCCAGCGGCAAAACGTTTTTGCCGATCATTGCGTTTGATTCCGTTCACGGAACAGAAGCAGCGCCTCGCCGGCTCATATTCACAATCGCTCCAAAGCAAAAAGCGGTGACGCCTCATTTGAGACGTCACCGCTTCCGTGTAGGAGCCGGTTATCGGAGCTCCGCCCGATTAGGGCTTAACGTATGCCTGGATTACTCTTCCTCAACGTGATTGATCACAACACCCTTGGTGTGGATGAAGTTGGGGACGAAGGCAACGACCAGAAGGACAGCAAGAATCGCGTAGACACCGGTGGTACCGAAGGCCTCGGCAGCGCGGCCGAGCGTAATACCAATGACGGAGAAATCGAAGTCGCCGAACGTAGTGTTCTTGAAGCCAAAGACGTCAAGAACGGGCAGGAGCAGGGCCGGGGCAAAGGTGATGAGCAGGCCGTTGACGAAAGCGCCAAGAGCTGCGCCCTTGCGACCGCCGGTAGCATTGCCGTAGATGCCCGCGGTAGCACCGCAGAAGAAGTGGGGAACCATGCCCGGGATGATGAAGATGCCCAGGGTAGCGCCCACGATGAACATACCGACCACGCCACCGATGAAGGAGGCAACAAAGCCGAGGATGACGGCGGTGGGAGCATAGGGGAAGAAGACAGCGCAGTCGACGGCGGGGATGGCACCGGGGATCAGCTTGTTGGAGATGCCCTGGAAAGCCGGGACCAGGTCGGCAAGGATCATACGAACGCCGTTATAGACGATGGTGACACCAACGGCGAAGGACAGGGCACAGGTCAGGGCATAGACAATCACGTTGTCGCCGCCAGCGGTCTTGGTAACGACCGCAGGATCTGCGATGTAAGCGGCGAAAGCGGTAACCAGGTAGAAGAAGGCCATGGTAAGAGCCGTGGAGATGGTAGTGTCGCGCAGGAAGGCGAACTTCTCGGGAACCTCGATCTTCTCGGTGCTGTTCTCCTCGGCGTCCTTAGCAAAAAGCGTACCGACTGCAGCGGAGATGTAATAGGCGAGTGAACCGAAGTGGCCCATGGCGATTTCATCGCCATCGGTAACCTTCTCGGTGAAACGCTGACCAACGGCGGGAAGCATAGCGCTCACGAGGCCCAGGAACATGCCGCCCACGATGACAAGCTGGACATCCTGGAAGCCAGATGCCTGCAGAACGGCAGACAGCAGGCAGGCCATAAACATGCTGTGATGGCCCGTCAGGAAGATGTACTTAAACTTGGTAAAGCGGGCAATGATAATGTTCACGACATAGCCGAGAATCAGGATCATCATGGTCTGAACGCCGAGGACGCTCTGAGCCATCGAAACAACGACCTCGTTGTTGGGCACGACGCCGGTGATGTGGAAACCGGTCTCGATGAAGGTACCCAGCGGAGCAAGGTTCTCCTGAACAACAGCGGCGCCGGCGGACAGCATGATGTAACCAAGAATGGGCTTCAGGGTGCCCGTCATCACCTTGTGGGCAGGACGCTTAAGCGCGACAAGGCCCACAAAGGCAAATAGACCCATAATCCACGCTGGCTTGGTCAGAATCGATTGGATAAACTCAAGTATGGGAAGGATGGCTTGCATCTGCGCTTCCTTTCTCTCTAACGTGGGCGCGTTTCCCTCTTCCACAGGGAACCGCCCTTTTTTGTGCCGCTTTAGGCGTTAGCGGCGGCCGCCTTGATTGCCTCGAGGGCGTCTTCGCGGATCTTCTTCTTGTTCACATAGCTGCGAACGATCACAACGTTGCCGTGGAGCTCGGGGGCGAGTTCTTTAACGGTGATGAACAGATCCGGATTTGCGGAAGAAGCACCGTTCAGGTCCATAGACTCAACGTCGGCCTTGATGCCCTCCTCCTCGCAAAGCTCCTCGACTTTGCCAGCGAGCATCAGGCTGGACCCGATGCCGTTTCCGCATACGGTGATGATATGCATGGCAACCTTCCTCTCCTACACGTGACGGTTTTCCGTCTATCCAAAAGCGGCGACGCATCGCCGTGCCATTAAGGCCTAAAAGAATGAACGCATGGTCTCCAAAACCTGCTCGGGCGTATCGCATGCGCTGAGCTTGGCAACGCAGTCCTCGTCCTCGAACATCTGCGAAAGCTCCGCCAAGCAGCCAAGATGAGCCTTGGGGTCGGGTGCGCAAATACCCACGAGCACGTGAACCGGATCGAAATCCTCGTGTCCAAACGCAATGGCAGGGTCAAGCGTGACGATACAGATCCCCGCTTCACTCACATTGCCATCTGCCTGAGCGTGGGGCATGGCGATGCCCTCTTCCAAGACCATATAGGGGCCGAATTTGTGAACCGATGAAATCATGGCGTCAACATAGCTCTGGTCGCATTTGCCAGCGTCTACGAGCAACTTACCGCATGCCTTGATCGCTTCCTCCCAGTCGGAGGCCTCGACGTGGCAGGCAACAAGCTCGGGCTTAAGAAGATCGGTCAGCATGCTCGTCCCCTACTCCTCGGGCAGGATATGAAAACCAAGCGCCTGAATGTCGCGGGCAAAGCCCTTGACCGTATCAAGCGAGTACTCAAGCAAATCTTTCCCGAAATTCTTGCGCTTGGCAAGAAGGGCATTGGGGACCGTAATGATCTGACAGCCAACGGACTCCGCCTGGAAGATATTGAGGACCTCGCGCGTAGACGCCCAGAGAACCTCGGCAGCAGGCTTAACGGCAGCCTTCTTTACGGACTCCGCCATGAGGGGCAGCGGATCGACGCCGGTATCGGCAATGCGACCGGCAAAGATGGACAGAATAGAGGGGGTCTCAGCAGAGACGGCATCGACAAACTCGTCGACCTGCTCGGGCGTGAAGATAGTGGTGACATTCACCTTGATGCCGTCGGCAGAAAGGCGCTTGACCAGCGCGGCAGTGGACTCACCCTTGGTGTTGAGCGCCGGGATCTTAACGTAGACGTTGTCTGCCCAGGTTGCGATCTCGCGAGCCTCGGCTTCCATACCCGCCTCGTCGTCGGCGAATACCTCAAAAGAGACCGACACATCAGTAATGTGCTCAAGAACCGTCTTGGCAAAAGCGCGGTAGTCGGTCACGCCGCCGGCCTTCATAAGGGAAGGATTGGTCGTGAAGCCCTGAACGTTGCCATTGTCATGCATGTCAAGCATACCCTCGAGGTTAGCGCCGTCGGCAAACACCTTGATCGCCATGTTCGGTCCTTTCTCATCTAACACTATTGCTATCGAAAGCCTTCTTCTTTGTTTCAAAAGCTTTTCGGTTTTCTTTTATAAACCATTTCAAAAGCTATCGAAAGCTCAATTGTCAACTTTCCGTGAACGGTCGAATATCGGGCGTGAACGTACTTCTTTTGGGCGGCACCTTCAGAATGAGACTCTTTATAGCCCGTTTACGTGCGAACTATCTGCTACGCATGCATTTGTGACATGCCATTCCGTTCTTTTGATTCATTCGAATTTGCCTTGTTCTTTTCATATCGATACGTTATATTTCGATTACGAAAGGCGCATCTTTTACCTTTTGTTCAAAAGGAGCGGCATATGGCATCTACTTCAGACCTTTCACCGGCCGAGCGTCAGCGATTTATCATGAATTGGCTGGCCGAAAAGCCAAATATCTCGGTATCCGACATCGTTCGCCGTTTTTCGGTTTCGGAAGTCACCGCACGACACGACCTCATCTCGCTGGAATCCGAAGGCAAGCTGCGTCGCGTACGCGGCGGAGCGGTATCGCTTTCTCGCTCCAACGCAATCTCGTATCCCGAGGAGCGCATCAATGTCCAAGTCGAGGCCAAGGAGGCCATCGCCGCAACCGCAGCAACTCTTGTTGATGATGGCGATGTTCTGGTAATTGATATCGGCACCACAGGCTTTTACTTCGCTAAGGCCCTCATGGACAAGCGTGAGATCACCATTATCACCGGCGATCTTGCAATCGCGAACTACGCCAGCTTCAATCTCCCCAATGCTTCGGTAGTGCTGCTGGGCGGCTCCGTGCGCAAGGGCCACCTCTATCTCGCGGGCGCACTGACGCTCGACTGCATGAGCAAACTACATGCCGACAAGGCGTTTGTCAGTGCTGACGGATTCCACCCCGACCACGGTTTTACCGTCGAGCACGACTTCTCGGCCATGATCAAGCATATGTACCTTACCAACTCAAACCAGGGCTACATGATGGTTGACCAGGGAAAGTTCAACAAAACCAGTTTTTATCAGTCCGCGCAGATCGATGACCTCGACGGCATCATCGTTGATGGAGACGACGAGGGCATCATGACGGCGGCGATCGAGAGCAGTCGCAGTCATCCCAAGCTCTATATTGCAAAATAGCT
>URBS01000095.1 GCA_900546085.1 uncultured Collinsella sp. | reverse complement strand
GGTAACTGACCGATTTGGCCTACCTCAAAGTTTAGAGTCGGCGACATAAACGCCAAATCAATTTCGGCAATGGAACAGTTGCAGAAAGCCTGGATGTATCGAAGCTCGTTCGGTTCCGCAAAAAGACATGCTCCAGCTACCTCAAAAAGCATCCCTCGAGGTGCAAACCTAAAGGAGGCGAGGCTGGAAGAAATTTTAGACCAGGAAACTGCGGGCTTGAAATAGTCGTTCTGGTTCTTGATCACAAAATCAGGTGTAGAGAGATAGGTATACTTGGACAGAATTGCTTCCTTCATCTCCCGACCGTCATCAAACCAATTAACCACCTCATCGTAGTCACCCCACCACTTTCGATAGGAGCCGCCGCGAATAATCGGGAACCAACGGGAACCACTTTGCTTTGCCTCGGGCCTGCCGCCGCAATCTCGCGATGTGTTGGAAGGCACCACTTCCCACCATTTCCTCAAAAAACGGCCATTATCGCTCGTCGCCAAACCCTGTCGCGGAGTAGCAATGGCATCGAGCCTCTTTCCTTTTGCGAACGATTCAACAAGAGCGTCGCTGGCCCAGTAGGCTATGGGGGTGCTGGGGATCTGCTTGAAGGTGTCGGCGTCGCGACGGTAGAACCAACCACAGTCGGAGTTTTGGATGGCCTCCAGCGCCTTGGGAGCCTGAACCGTGGGGCCAGTAAAATCGGCAAGACGAACGTATCCGCCCTTATAGCCATCGATATGCGAATTGTGATAGGTAAATGTGCAGATAGGCACGGTTGCCCCTGCAAAGCCAGAATACTCGAGCTGAATGAGCGTGGTTAGGGTCTTGTCATCGATAAGCCTATTTCGAAGCTTCTCGTAGCTACCGATAAACACCCAAACAAACGGAGTCATCATTCCGATTTCGCCGTGCTCGCCGGCAAAGTCCATAATACGCACGATGAACGAAGAGAACAGGTCGCTCTTCACGTCGGGGTAGTTCTTCTTGACCCACTTGCTCATGAAGGGGTTAAAGCTGCTACTGCCCATATACGGAGGATTCGCAACGGTGCAGGTAAAACGACGGGACAGCTTCTCGCAGATGGCGGCAGCGCTTTCGAGCTTAGTTTTGGCCGTAGCGGCAAAAAGGTCATCGGAACAACTCGCGGCGGCAGCCTTGAGCTCGTCGATCTCGTCCTCTGAAGGATTGAGCAGCGAACCGATCTCGCCCAAATGGCTCAGCTCCTCGGCGAGCTTCTTGTTGCCCGGGAGCTCGTCCTCTCCCAGCGGGATGCTCGAGAGCACGGTAACGTCGGCGCGCACGGCGCGCTTGAAAAAGCGACGATCGTGCTCGCGGGCGCACATGGCAAGCGCCAGTTCCGCGATCTGCGCTGCACGGGGATCGATCTCCATGCCAGCGAGGTTTTTAGTAAGAATGAGCTCGGGAATTTCGCGCTCACGATAGCCGCGCTCCTCGTACATATGGAAGAGCAGCTCAAACGCATAGACCAGGATATGGCCCGAGCCGCATGCGGGGTCACAGAGGGTTATCTCCTCGGGGCTCGAGATGCGTATGAAGTCCTCGTGCTCAGCATCGGGCTCGATGTAATATTCCATGCGCTCGCGCAGCGAACTCCCAGGGTTATTGAGCATCCACAGACGGCCGAGCGAGTTCTCGACCATGTAACGCACGATCCACTCGGGGGTGAAGAGCTGCGTGGCAGGTGCGATGTCGGCCGCCGCTGCTTTGCGCTTGGACTTAAAGAACTCGTCTTTAACGTCGGCATTGTAATACTGATACATCCAGCCCAGAACGGTCACGCCCTCGCGCCAGGCCTCGTCAGTGAGAACGGCATTGAGCTTGCCCACCACGCCGTCGGTCATCATGAGGCCCTGGGGCAACAGCAGCTCCATGGCTCCGCCCACGCGTTCAAAGACGCCCGGCAGGCAATCGGCAAGCTCCTCGCACTGAGCCATAAACAGGTAGCGCCACAGCGGTTCATCCAAGCCGGCCATCTTGAGCTCGGTTATGCGATCGGTATCGGCCGTCGCTATCTCCACGTCCAGCGCGTTCTCCACGGCCTCGCTGCCATGGCTGCCGTCCGCACGACTCAGCATACGCATGCGGCTGGGAAGCCATCCGCGCGCATCCATAAAGCGAATGGCCACGATGCGGTTGAACCAGGTGTAGGCCGCACGATCGCGGAGTACCTCGTGACCCACCTCTGCCTGCATGCGCAACAGTTCATCGCGCTGCTCAACCTCAGCCGGACTTAGGGGCAGACTGTTGACGGTCTCGGACCCAGCGGGCACAGGTGCAGGTTCGGTGATACCGTAGCGCACCATCTGCGCCTCCACGCCTTTGATGAGCTCCATACGGGCCCAGGTGCAGAAACTCTTAATAGCAGAATCGTTCATGGTTGATGAGCCTTTCTAAACGCCATAGGCAACCGGTGCACGCTTTGGCACCGGTTGCTTCGCGGGCTAGTTGATACGGATCTCGTCGTTTGCAGCGAGTGCCTCCATAAGGCGGGAGCGCAAGTCGTCCACGTAGCGCTCCACGTCCTCTGCGGACAAGAGACGACTCGGCTTAGCCAGATCGGCGCGGCGCACGGTCTTGATTTTGCGCTGGGGCACAGGCGTTGACGACGCAGCGCCCTTGTTTGAGATCTTCTTGACCACCTCGCCCGTACTCGCGACCTCAGTGATGCGGCGCTCGTTGTCCATGCGCATACGGGCCGCATCCACGGCGTCGTACATCCCGTTGGTTGCCGCGCTGAGCCAGTTGCCCCAGTTAGTCGCGGCAACGCTCAGCTCGTTGAGGCTTTGAGCACTATGGGCACGGTTTTTGAACGACTCGTATTTGGTGCCAGCGTCTGCTATGGCATCCTTGGCTTGTTTGACAAAGCCCTCTTGCCCCTCGGCTTGTGCCTGCAAGTCTTGCAGATCGCTCTCGATGCAATGCAAAAACTCATTACGGCGGATGCCCAGCAGCTTTTTCATGTCGTCCTCGACGGGATCCATAAGCGGCTGCAGATCTTTAATGCGGGCGTAGGGCTTAGGATCTTTGAGGATCTCGCGCACCTTTGCCACGTTCTCCACCGCGCTGGGAATGTCATCGGAGGCATACTCGATACCCTCGGTACGGCTCAAGAAATCCTTGGCGTGGTCAAAAGCTGTTCGCTGGTTGGACTCGAAGAACTCGACCACCTTGTCAAAGTCTTCCTTGGCATCGAGCAAACGCTCCTCATGCTTGGTGAACGTGGTCAAGAACGCCTCGGCCTCGTTCTGGTCCTTAAGGACGTCGGCCACCTCCGAGCGCATCTTCTCGCACTCGTCCTCACCGGGATACGGGTAGGCCGGCTTGATGCCCGTGTAGTAGTCGCGTGCTATGGCGAGGCACGCCTCACGCAAGTCCTCGAGACGCTCTTTGAGCTCAGCCACGAGTTTATCCTCGTTGGAGGGCACGGTCTTGAGATCAAACAGGTCACGCATGAGCTCGCCCGTGGCCTGCAGCAACCGGTCGCTCATGCGCACGCGCAAACGCACCTGCGCCTTATCGGCATCCTTGCGCAGGAGCGCCACCATTCGGTTGTCGTTGGCCTGGATCGTCTGGCCGCCAAACAGCACTTGAGCGCGTTGCTCAACCACAAGCTGCGCCACCACATTTGCGATGTTGACCTCGCGCCAGCCATAGGGCTTTTGCTGGTACTTGCGCTGGATATCACCCATAGCGGTATCCAAGTGACGCTGATGCTGAACTCTGAGGTAATCCTCGACCTCCTTGAGGGCACGCGCATTCCCAGCGTCCATGCCATCAAGCCCAGTTTGAATATTGCCCGCCAGCGTGGAGCGGATATCGGAATCGCTCGTAACCGGCGCACCGATATAGCCAGCCTTACCGAAGATTACGTCGCACAGCTGCGCGAGCACCTGGTCAAAGACCTGCGCGGGTTTAGTGGCACGGACCTCAACCATGCGCCCGTTGACGGCGCATCGCGCACGGAGCACTGCCTCGGTCAAAAGGATGTCAGCCTCTTTCTCGTTAGAGTCTGCCTCGCGCATTTTGGTCTCGACGATCTGTCGGGTACTCGGCAGCAGCTCCTGCAGGTTGCGCGTCTGGGCGTACATGCGAATCCTGGCGGCGTTGACGAGCGGGCCCCAATAATCCACTTCGTCGCTCAAGGCCACGATGGCCTTATCTACAGATTTCAATGCCAGCTCAGCATCGTCCGCGCAGCCCAAGTCGCTGGCCATGGTCACCACAGAAAGTTCCATACCGCCCATGCTGGATCCATGAATCGAGCCATCCACGTAGCGGTCAAAGGGGAAGTCATTGGCCTCGCGGTTGAGCTTGCGCGCAGTGTAGATGCTGTCGAACAGGCGTTTCTTGATAGACTCGATCACCTTCGCGTTGTCGATCGGGGTCTGCGCGATCTCCTGTGCAATTTCCTGCTCCTCGTCGGTAAGGAAGCTGTAGGTATCACCCTGACGCGCAACGTAGGTCTCGTGCTCCAAGCGGGCGAGAGATTCCTTGACGCGGTCCTTAAGGGCGCGTTTGTCCACGTCGAGGCTATCGATCATGAGGATGGAGATGTTCTCGACCGTGGCCTTGACGTAGCCGATGTAACGAATCAGGTACAGGAGCTTGAGCACCTGAACGTCGTAGGGTTCAAGGCCCTCCGCGTTCTCGGCCGCACGGACCGCGCGGTCAACCACCTGGCTGATGCCGTGCTCAAGATCTTTGGAGATAGTGTCGAAGAAGCGCCAGAACGGCACGAGCGCGCCGGTCTGTTCATGCTGGATGGCCTGGACACTCTCCTGGAATGCGCTCAGCATGGAACGCTCGCCCGTAGACATGTGCTTGGCCTTGACGCCGTGCTTGCGCACCTCGGTCATAACGTCGGGTAGGAGCTTGAACTGATAGCCCACAAACGGGTAGCTGGCGACAAACTCCTTGGCGTTGGCATAGCCCGCAAGATCGGCGCGCGACCCTTCAAAGGTGAAGTTGTTTTTGAGGACGGCGGAGTCCTGCTCATAGACCTGGGCAAGCGCATCGGCCGCCGGCGCGGTCTTCTCCAAAATACGGCGCTGAATGACCTCGTCAACACTGGAGCTGGAAAGCGAGAGACGGGTATCAAATCGACCCAAAATCTTAGAGAACATGCTCGTATCCAGCCCGCCCGGCAAACCGAGATTGTAGATATCTTCTTGGCTCGATACCATTACCCAAACACGGCCGCCGCAAACTGATCCGAGCTCCTCGACTACCGTCTGGAGGCTCAACAGACGATCCGAATTGCCGCCGTTGGCGATAAACTGGCCAACCTCATCAACCATGAAGACCAAGCGAAAATCGCCACCATTGGCGGCGGCCTGAGCGTCAATGTACTCCTTGACCTTTTGAGCAAATTCGTCAGGCTGAAGAAGCTCGTCATCAGGAGCAGAGACCCATGCCTTTATTTCATCATCGCTCATGCCCAGAATAGTTTTAAGAAGGCTCCGAAAAGCCTTGTTATACCTGTAGGTCTTGCGATTTTCAACCCATGTTTTCCCTGTTAGACGCTCAAATTCATCGCGAAACTCTTGAGTTTTGCCTATCTCATCGATGTACTCCTCAAGCTGAGCAAGCTTGGGCTTAACGCCGTAAAACCCTCGCGCCTCATAAAACACGCGCTGGAATCCATAGAGAACGGCAACAGATGCCTTATCACCCTTCCACGATCCTGCCTTGGTGTCGATATTGAATAGTAAGGTTTGCGTAGGAACGGAACAGGCGCGCTCCATAGAAGCAAACACCAACGGATCGGCAATCTTGCCATCAAAATAAGAGATGGCGCGCATTCCATCAACAACGAGATTCCCAAGCAAATAGCTCAAGATTTTAAGAAAATGCGACTTACCGGATCCATAGAAACCACTGACCCATACACCCATCTTGTTGGTAGGGTTATACAGAGAGTCGCTGTAGGCTTTAAATAAAGTAGCGAAGTGCCCCTGCAGCTCGCGCGTCACCACATACTCGCTAAGCTCTTGCCTAATTGACTCGTCTTTCTCATCGTCAGCGACAACAACACCGTTAATGGAACGGTTGATATCTTCCGTGAAGAGATTGCGAACAGTTGTGTTATCCATTGTAAACTCCTTCAAATTGGAGAACGGCAGTCAACAAAGCGAGTAGAAAGTCGCTCTTAAGAGATATCGATTGCGCGGTAGTAGTTCTCCGCTGCAAGCCTGTTAAACAAGGTGACAGACGAGCCGTTAAAGGTGCCGGGATAAGCCGCAATAACGGGGACGTCAGAAAAGTCAGATTGCATTGAATCGAACAGGTTATGGACTCTTAAAAAGGGATAGACCTCGCCAACCCCAACGAGCAAAATCGCATCGCCCGGTACATGTGGTTGCGTCAGGTCCAAAACCACATTGGAGACAACATCGGGTTGGCAATAATCAACCACGTCATCGAGCACGGCCTTTGAACCAAAATCAGCTTCTTGCTCTTGCATTGCTTCAAGAACATCAAGGTCATCAAGAATCGCCAGTACAGCGTCGTAGAGGTTCACGACCTTGAGCGTGCACGGAAGCTTGTCGGCCTCGGCATCGCGTGAAAGGGTGTCAAATAATGCACGCGCCTCAAACTCCAGCGCGGGGTCATAGCAAAAGGTGTGGAAGCCGATCTCATTGCCTATGCCCTTGTTGGCCAAAAAGTCCTCGCTGCACAGGCACTCGCGCAGAAGCTGCGCGCGTCGCTCAAATTCCTGACGGGCGTGCTCGGAGCGGACATGCGCCGCCACGACGCTCTTACGGGAATGGATGCCGATATTGGTGGTGAGATCGGTCGCCGGGGTGATAGCAGGTTCGGCGGCGCTGTTGACGGGAGCCACGCTACATCACCACCCTGCCGGTAAGGGCCGCGATAAGCGACTGCTCGCCCAGCAGAACCAAGGCTCGCTCGACATCGGAATCGAGGAAGAGTGGTGACAGGCGCTCGGACTCCGGGCCCTGGCCCTCGCCGATAAGGCCGGCACGGCGGAGCGTCTGGCGGAGCGAGCCCTTAATGCGCTTGACCGTGGCCTCAGTCCAGCGGGCCGCGTCCGGATACTCCGTGGTAAAGCGCGTCATAAAGGCGTTGAGGTCAACCGCCGTGAAGGCATAATCAAAGTTTTGTAGGCGCTCCCCTACCTCGATGAGCACGAGCTCGCGCACGATGTCGTAGCGGCATATCATGCTGTAGAAGATGGCCTGGTCCGCCTGCGTGGGGGTGCCAGATGCCATGAGGCTGGTTAGGGATGACGCAGCCTCGACGGCGGTTTTGGGGTCGATGCCGCGCGCGGCGCATGCGGCGTCCGTGGGCACCATGGCGTCGAGGCGGCGAAGGCACACGGTTGCGCGGTTGGCGACCATGCGCTCCGTGGGATATTGAAAGAGGTTCTCGCTCTTTACGCGTACAATGACCTGCTCGTCGCTTGCGCCCTGCATACGAAGGGCAGCGACGATGCGCATCTCATGCGGGAGGAATTGCTCGCGGGTGAGCACCCCCCCCCCGAACGCTTTTTGTGGTTATATCCACAGTACACGCTCCAAGGGTGTCAAAGGCTGTCACAAGTGCGCCGCAACCCGGCAGGCAGGTGCGGCGCACATGACAATAATCATACCTGTTGGTAAAAAAGTTACCACGCCCAGAGTGTCAAATGTTGAGCAACAAAATTAAATCCGGTTAACGGTCATTTTCGCAGCTCAGAAGCTTTGACGAGGTCGCCCCAAACCACACTTGCCAGACAACCGCGATTACGAATGCAGGCACGCACACGCCCAACGCCATCCTCCGCTATATTCAACATAGAGTTATACATATGCTTCTATGTAAGGAGTTTCGTATGCCTGTCGTAAAGCCCATTTCCGATCAGACGCGCGCACTAACTACCATTCAGGAACGCGAAGATCACATTCAACGTGCCATCGCTCGTGGCTACGACGACCTCACCAACGGTCGCGTACGCCCCTGGAAACAAGCAAAGGCCGAGGCGAATCGGATGCGAGCCTCGAGATGATCCCTCCCCCATGTAACCATCCTGTAAATCATAGCGGCGCAGTCGAGTTTTACCGTGATGCGGTCGCGCCTGGCGCTCTACTGTGCTAAAGTATCCCGAACGTTCAAACGACTACGAGGGGGAACTAGAAGATGGCACGTGTGCACAACTTCTCAGCTGGCCCGGCCGCGCTGCCTACAAGCGTGCTCGCCGAGATCGCCGACGAGATGATGGACTACCGCGGTTGCGGCATGTCCGTGCTCGAGATGAGCCATCGATCTAGCATGTACCAGCAAATCATCGACGACGCCGAGGCAACCCTGCGCCGTCTGCTGAGCATCCCCGACAATTACCGTGTCCTGTTTTTGCAGGGCGGCGCCACGCTGCAGTTTGCGGGCATCCCCATGAACCTCATGCGCCGCGGCCGCGCCGGCTACGTCGTTACCGGCAACTTTGCCAACAAGGCGTACCAAGAGGCCGCCAAATACGGCGAGGCCGTGCTGCTCGCGAGCTCCGAGAACACCGATTTCGACCGCATACCCACCATGGCCGACGTCAACGCGCGCATTGCCGCCGAGGCCGCGGGCGACGGGCTCGACTACGTCTACATCTGCCAGAACGAGACCATCTACGGCACCGTGTACCACGAGCTGCCCAACACGAACGGAAAACCGCTGGTGGCCGACGTGTCGTCGTGCTTCCTCTCCGAGCCCTTCGACATCACCCGCTACGGCGTGATGTACGGCGGCGTCCAGAAGAACATCGGCCCGGCCGGCGTGGTCATCGCGATCATCCGCGAGGACCTCATCCGCGACGACGTGCTGCCGGGGTGCCCCACGATGCTCAAGTGGAAGACGCAGGCCGACGCGGGCTCGCTCTACAACACGCCTCCCACCTGGGGTATCTACGTGTGCGGCCTCGTGTTTAAGTGGATCATCGCCCAGGGCGGCCTGGCGGCCCTCAAGGAGCGCAACGGGCGCAAGGCGGGGCTGCTCTACGACTTCATCGACCAGAGC
>URBS01000094.1 GCA_900546085.1 uncultured Collinsella sp. | reverse complement strand
CGACACGCATAAAAAGCCTCCCATTTCTCGTGTCCAAGAAATGGGAGGCAGTTCAATTCAAGTCCAGCCCCCGCTCTTTTGTAACGGCAGTTACACCAACCGGCTACGAAATATTGCCCAAGAACGCCTTGGTGCGCTCGCTCTTGGGGTGGTCGAAGACCTCGCTCGGCGTACCCTCTTCCACAATGACGCCGCCGTCCATAAAGACGACGCGGTCGGCGACATCGCGGGCAAAGCCCATCTCGTGCGTCACGACGATCATGGTCATGCCGTCGCGCGCCAAGTCGCGCATGACGCCCAGGACGTCGCGCACGAGCTCGGGGTCGAGCGCCGAGGTGGCCTCGTCAAAGAGCATGACGTGCGGGTTCATCGACAGGGCGCGGGCGATGGCAACGCGCTGCTGCTGGCCGCCCGAGAGCTGGCTCGGCATAAAGTCGATACGCTCGGCAAGACCGACCTTGGTCAGCTCCTCGACGGCAATCTTCTCGGCCTCTTCCTTGCTGCGCTTGAGCACCTTCTGCTGCGCAAGCATGACGTTCTTTTTGACTGACAGGTGCGGGAACAAATTAAACTGCTGGAACACCATACCCAGATGCGTGCGCACCTTGTTAAGGTCGACGCCCTTGGCGCACACGTCCACACCCTCAACGACAATCGAGCCACTCGTGGGATGCTCAAGACGGTTGATGCAGCGAAGCATCGTCGACTTACCCGAGCCCGAGGGACCCAGAACTACGACGACCTCGCCCTTATGCACATCCAGATCGATATCTCGCAGAACGACGTTATCGCCAAAGGCTTTCTGGAGGTTCTTGATACTGACGACAACCTCGTTCGAGTTATTGGTTTCGCTCATGATAGGACCTCCTTACAGACCGGCGATGTGATCGGCGGGCGTCGCGACGACCTGTCCGGCGCTCTTGGCGGGACGCTTCTTCTTGGTCTCGGCCGTGCCCAAAAGCCTTGCCTCAAGACCGCTCACCAAGCGAGCGAGCGGCAGGGTGATGACCAGATAGAACAGGGCGGCAACCACGTACGGTGTAATGGAGCCCGTCGTGGCCACGATGGTGCGGGCGTTCATGACGATCTCGACCACGCCCACGGCCGCGAGCAGCGACGTATCCTTGTAAAGCAGGATAAATTCACTGGTCAGCGTAGGCAGGACATTACGGAACGTCTGCGGAATCATGACATAGAGCAGCGTCTGGAACGCGTTCATGCCCAGCGAACGCGCAGCCTCGTTCTGGCCCTTGGGGATCGACTGAATACCGGCACGGAAAATCTCACACAGATAGGCAGACGAATTCATGGCCATGACGATGACGCCCAACACATAGTCGTCAACCTTGACGCCGGCCAGCGGCAGGCCAAAGAACGCGATGTAGATCTGCAGGAACGCCGGCGTACCACGGATGATATTCACATAGATGCCGGCAAGGCAACGCAGGATGCGCGACTTGGAGATGCGCATGAGCGACAGGGCAAAGCCAAAGGGAATTGCCAGCGGAAACGCCACGAGCACGATCGAGAGCGACATGAGGAAGCCTTTGAAGACGATCGGCAGGCTCTGGACCAAAATGACCGGGTTCAGGAACAGGCGCAGGAACATGTTGGAATTCCATGCCTCGACCCACGGCTGCTCCTTAAGGTCGGCCAGGAAGTTATCGAATGCCGTCACGCCCTTGATCTCCACCGACGGAATCTTGGAGATCTTCTTGGTCGAGCCATCGGCCAAAGTGTAGGTGCCGCTAAAGGCCTCGTCGCCGCCCTCGACGGGGAAGGTCACGCCGTAGACCTCGACACGGAAATAACCGCCGGCGGGCGCCGTCTCGCCAAAATCGATCTTGAGCGTCTGGCCGTCGACCTTGCACGTAGGCTTCATGGGCGTACGGTCCATAAGGTCATCGCCCGAAAGCATCGTCAGACGCGTGTCGTCCGCACCAAAGGTCGCGCCATCGGCAAAGGTCAGCGAAAGACCGCTCAGTTCCTCGTCGGCATCGGCCTGGACCTCCCAGGTAATGCGCGTCTCGGTGCCGCCGACCACAGTGCTGCCCGAACCGGTGTTGGGTCGGGCGGTAATCTTTGCGGTCTCAAGCGCCTGAGCGGTCGAGGGCACGCAGGCCCCCGCGCATACCAGGGCGAGCGCCACAGCCAGGGCACAGGCCAGCTTTTGGAGCATCAAGGGCAGTGGATGGCTCTTGCCCATGGCTCCTTGGTTCAATCGAGACAAGGTGGCTCCTAACGTTTAAGTTGCCGACATAACGGGGCGGGATGACGCCCATTCAAGAAACGCAAAGGCCCTCTCCGCCAAAACGGAAAGGGCCCGCTTGCAATCAAGTGACTATTCTACTTGATGTTGTACTTAGCCATGAGGGCGTCAACGGTACCGTCGTCGGTCAGGTCCTTGATAGCCTGGTTGATGTCGTCCTTGAGCTTGGTATTGCCCTGGTTGATGGCGATGGCGTACTCCTCGCCGGTGCTAATCTGCTTGATGGTCTGGCAGGTGTTGAACTGCTCGGCGGTCAGCTGGCTGGCAACGGAGCGGTTGGTGACTACGGCGTCACCCTTATCGGACTGCAAGGCGCTGAAGCACTCGGTAGCATCCTTGTAGGGGACGATCTTGGCCTTGGGGAAGTTCTCCTGGGCAAAGGCCTCGGCGGTCGAGCCAGACTGGACGATGATGGTAGCGTCGGCGTTGTTGAGCTTCTCGCTGTAGTTGTCAGCCGTGATGTCGGCGTTATCGACCTTGGTCACGATGGCCTGATCGTCCATGTAGTAGGAATCGGAGAAAGTGACTTCCTTCTCACGCTCGGGCGTGTCAGTGATAGCCGCGATGGAGACGTCATACTTGGCACCCGAAGCGACGCCCGGAACCAGCGTGTCAAAGTCATTGTTGACGTACTCGACATCCAGGCCCAGCTTGTCGCCGATAGCCTTGATAAGCTCAAGGTCAAAGCCCTGATAATCGCCGTTGTCGTCCTTGTACTCAAACGGGGCGTACTCGGCAGAGGTGCCGACGGTCAGCGTGCCGTCCTTGACGAGTGCGTACTCCTTGGAGCCGTCGACCTTCTCGACCTTAGCGTCGTCAGAGCTGCTGGAACCGGCATCAGAACCAGAGGTGGCGTTGGACGAGCCGCAGCCCGTCAGAGCAAGGGCGAGCGCCATAGCACCCGTGGCGGCAAATGCGCCAAGCTTCTTGAGCTTCATAATCAGTCTCCTTCCGGTGACCTCGTTTGATTCAGAGGTCTGCAAAAACTGTTGGCTATTATGCACCCGGAATTACGAATCTGCAATGAGAAAACTGATTGAAACAAACCCATAACGTGAATGGAATACTCTACTTTGTGACAGTCATTACTGCTGCAACGACCTTAATAGTCTAATTTCAGCTGCATAACCTGCAAGTTCGTTCGGAGTCTCCAAAATAAACGGCAGCGAACGCAAACGGCCATTCGATACAATATTCTGCATAACCTGCATACCGCCACCAAATTCTTCGCTGCCAAGGTATCCCTTGCCGATGCACTCGTGGCGATCTTTATGGGCGCCACAAGGGTTCTTCGAATCGTTGATGTGTACGGCATGCAAGCGATCGATACCCACCACGCGGTCGAACTCGTCGAGTACGCCGTCAAGATCATGGATGATGTCGTAGCCGGCATCGCTCACATGGCAGGTGTCCAAACAAACGCCCAGCTTATCGGACAGCTCTGGGCACTTGGCGGCAACGCCCTCGATAATGCGCGCCAGTTCTTCAAAGCTACGGCCCACCTCGGTGCCCTTGCCCGCCATGGTCTCAAGCAATACCGTCGTCTGCTGTCCCTCAAACATCACCTGGCACAGCGTGTCGACAATCATCTGAATGCCGGCGTCTGCCCCCTGTCCCACATGCGCACCGGGATGGAAGTTGTAGTAGTTGCCGGGCAGTGCTTCCAGACGCTGCAAATCTTCCGCCATAGCCTCCAAGGCAAACTCCCGCGCCCGCTCCTTAGCGGAGCAGGGGTTATAGGTATACGGGGCATGCGCCACCAGCGGTCCAAAGTCGTTTTGCGCCATAAGCTCGCGCAGAGCCGCCACGTCATCCATGTCAAGGTCTTTTGCCTTGCCACCGCGCGGGTTGCGCGTAAAGAACGCAAAGGTATTGGCACCAATGGACAACGCCGTCTCCCCCATTGCCCGATAGCCCTTCGTCGTCGAAAGATGACACCCGATCGTCAGCATCTCCAACTCCCCCTCATCAGTTGCGGTGAAATACGGTCTATTGGTGCCTTATTTTGGCGCAAACAGACCGTATTCCACCGCAAGATATAAAAGGGGCATCAGGGGCAAGGTCCGCCGAGCCCCCTTGAGCACCAGCACCGCAGCCTAGAGCGTCAAGCGAATCGCATCGATAATCTGCGCACAGCGCTGCGTGGCGGCAAGAGGCATAACGGGGCTTTCAAGCTCTCCCGTCTGGACGAGCTGCGTCGCATGCTGAATTTCGCCGTAGAAATCATCGACCTCAAACGGGGCATTTATTTCGAGCATTCGTCCGTCGGAGTACTTCACATGGGCGAGCTCGGGGCGATGGAGGCGCTCGATTTCCACCGAACCCCGTTCGCAGGCAATCGTTAAGCGGCTTTCATATGCTGCTTTGCCGTCGCACACCATATGAATGGGTATACCGCCGACACTCATATGGATCTCATCGGCCCAATCCACGCGGCCGCCCAATACGTCACGCCAGCGAACTTCACGAGACGAAACATCGCACGCACCCGCAAGCAGATCCTCAAACCACCCGACCGCATAGCAGCCCATGTCATATAGACAGCCACCCTGCAACGGATCGAGCAGATAACTCGAAGGGGACTCACCATAATCGAGTTTTTGCACGCTTTCGATCGAGACGATACAGCCGAGCTCGCCCGACGCAAGCAAACCCTTCACGCGAGTATGCATCGGACAAAACCGATTTTTCATCGCCTCCATAAACGGCACACCGCACTCACGGGAAACAGAGGCGATCGCATGGGCCTCTTCTTCATTCAAAACGGCCGGCTTTTCGCACAGCACGGCCTTTCCCGCGCGCAGTGCCCGACAAGCCCAATGCGCATGCATGCCATGCGGAATAGCCAAGTAGATTGCATCGACATCGGGATCGGCAATCAACGCATCATAAGCCGCATCGCCGCTATCGTCAGCCGTGGCATAACTGTGCGCGGCATCAATCGAAAACGCTCGACAAAATTCCTCGACATGTGCAGGAGTGCGGCCGGCCGCAGCCACCAGCCGTGCCTCGTCGACCTTCTTGAGCGACGATGCAAATCGATGCGAAATGTGCCCAGCGCCCAAAACGCCCCAACGAACCTCACGCAAATCATCACATGAATCCCGATGGCCCACGACAGCCCCCTTCAGTTGCGACGAAATAGTTCCTGCTATCGCCCTATTCTGCCGCAAACAGGAACTATTCCATCACAAGATATAAAAGGGTCATGAGGAGCGAGTTTTGCTGAAGACTTTAAGCGCGGCCGTTACGGGGCCAGGCTGGAAACGTCGGCGCGCGTCGTCGAGACGCTCGGGGACATCGATGTGTTGCGGGCAGTGACGCGCACATTTGCCGCACTTGACGCAATTGCTCACGAGCTTGGGCTCGCTCGTGCGCACCGCGCTCGCCGTAAAGTATTGCGACAGCCCCGTAAACCAGCTGTGCGCATAGCTCGCGTTGTAAGCGGCAAAGCAGCCGGGAATGTTAATACCCTTGGGACATGGCATGCAGTAGCCGCATCCCGTGCAGGGCACGCGATTCGATTTTTCAAACTCCGCCAGCACGCGTGCGATGGTATCGAGCCGAGCGGCTGTCATCGAATCCGGCAGGGCCCGATCGGCCAGCACCGCGTTCTCGTCCACCTGCGCGGTATCGGTCATGCCCGAAAGCAGCATCGTGACTTGAGGATGGTTCCACACCCACGAAAGGCCCCAAGCAGCCGGCGTCTTCAGGTACGGATCGCGTACGTCATCGAGCACGGCGCGGGCCCGCGGAGGCAGCTTGCCCGCCAGGCGTCCGCCCAAAAGCGGTTCCATCACAAACACCGCGAGCCCGCGCTCGGCGGCTGCTATAAGTCCCGCCGTTCCCGCTTGGTAGCGCTCTCCAGCGTAGTTGTACTGAATCTGGCAAAAATCCCAGTCATACGCGTCGAGCATCGTCAGGAAGTCCGCCGCACTGCCGTGATACGAAAAACCTATCTGGCGAATACGCCCCGCAGCCTTTTGGTGCGCAATCCAGTCTTCGATGCCCAACGCCACCACGCGCTCCCACTGGGCGGGCGAAGTGATGTTGTGCATAAGGTAATAGTCGATATGGTCGGTCCGCAGGCGGTGCAGTTGCTCGTCGAAGAACCGGTCGAAATCCTCCGCGCACTTGCACGAAGCGTGCGGCAACTTAGTCGCGAGCAACACGCGGTCGCGCAGACCCAGGCGCTCAAGTGAGGCGCCCACGCACACCTCGTTACCGGGATAGAGATACGCGGTATCCAGATAATTAATCCCCTGCTCCACCGCACGGGAAATGATGGCATCGGCTGTCTTCGCATCGGGGTGTCCCGGCGCACCGGGAAATCTCATGCAGCCCAGACCCAGAGCGGATATTCGGTTACCACTTTTGGGGTCAACGCGATATTGCACGGCCCCTCCTTTCGCCATCAGCGCCCCGGCAAGGCGAAACACAATGGTCACGCGGCCGAAACATCGTGGAATCGCAATCGAGAACGTATCGTAACGCAGCAGAAATCGAGCTGTCACGGCACCGCTTTAACATCAGCAAAAAGCCCGATGAAAGGAGCCGCCCATGCCCGCGCTCGACCTTTGGAACCTCGCCTCCCAGCTCAAAAGCAACGATTATCGCTGGGTCGACCTCACCCACACGCTCTCATGCGACACCCCGCACTGGTTTGGCTTTAAGCCGTTTGAGTCCACCAAGCTCTTCGACTACCTGCCCGGCACGCCCGAGGACATGCTCGCCCCCATGCGTTGCTTCCAGTATTCGGTTGCTTCGCAGTACGGCACGCATGTCGACGCACCGCGCCACTTCCATGTTGACGGCCGTTCCCTTGGAGAGATTGAACCCATCGAGTTTATGCATCCGCTCTGCGTGATCGACAAGCACGAGGAGTGCGCCGCGAATCCCGACTTTATCCTGACCATCGAGGACCTCAAAGCTTGGGAGGATGAGCACGGTCGCATTCCCGAGGACGCTTTCGTCGCCTTCCGCTCCGACTGGTCCAAGCTCGCCGACCTCGAGAACAAGGACGAGGACGGCCAGCCCCACTACCCCGGCTGGGACCTCGACGCCATCAAGTGGCTCGTTGAAGAGCGCGACATCGGCGCCATCGGCCACGAGCCGGCTGACACCGACCCGGCGAGCGTGACCACGCGTGAGGACGCCTACCCCTACCCCGGCGAACAGTACATCCTCTCGGTCGATCGCTATCAGATCGAGGTCATGGACCATCTAGACGAGCTTCCCGCCACGGGCGCCGTCATCTTCTGCACCTTCCCCAAGGTGCGTGATGGCGTCGGATATCCCGCACGTGTCTTTGCGGTCTGCCCCGCGTCATAAGTTCCCATGCGTTTGTTCTTCTAAATACGGCCATCCGGTGCACGCGACATGGCCCGGCGGCATACAATCCATCAGGCGCCCCATACGCGGGCGCCTTTTTATGGGGAGATGATTCACATGCAGATCAACAAGGTCGCCTTCATCGGCAAGGGCGGCGTGGGCCTGCTCTACGGCAGCATGATCGCCCAAGCGCTCGGCAACGACGCCGTCGAATACGTTATGGACGACGCGCGCTTTGAGCGCCACGCGGGTGATGCGCTCACCGTCAACGGCAAGCCCTGCGCGCTCAAGTCCGTCCGCGCGAGCGAGGCGACGCCCGTCGACCTGGTCATCCTCACGGTCAAGACAACCGGGCTCGATGTGGCGCTCAAAACCCTGGAAAGCGTCGTGGGACCCGACACGCTGATCGCGTCGCTGTGCAACGGCATCACGAGCGAGCAGAAGATTGCCGAGCGCTTTGGCTGGGAGCACACCGTCCTTGGTATCTGCCAGGGCATGGACGCCGTATTCCTCAACGGGGAGCTCACCTATACCAATGCCGGCGAGATCCGCTTTGGTGCGGCAGCGGGCACCGACCCCGCAACCGTTATCGCCATCGACGAGCTCTACACGCGTTGCGGCATCGCCCATACCGTCGAGCACGACATCGCACATCGCATGTGGGCCAAACTCATGCTCAACGACGGCATCAACCAGACCTGTATGGCCTACGGCGGCACCTACGGAAGCGCTACGGAGCAGGGCTCCGAGCAGCTCCGCAGTTTTGTCTCCGCCATGCGCGAGACGCTTGCAGTCGCCAATGCCGAGGGCATCGAGCTCACCGAGGCAGACCTAACGCAGATGGTGCGTCTCATAAAAGGGCTCGATCCCGCCGGCATGCCCTCGATGGCGCAAGACCGCATCGCTCAACGCAGAACCGAGGTCGAGGAATTTGCGGGTACCATCTGCCGCCTCGCGGCCAAGCACGGTATCCAGGTGCCGCAAAACGAATGGCTCTATTCGCGCATCCGCGAAATCGAGGCCAGCTGGTAACGCCGCCGCACCGCATCCAACAGTCTCAATAGCAAAAACCGCCGCAAAGGGCACTCCCCTTGCGGCGGCTTCCTTCTTCATCTATGGGCAAAACCAGCTTCACAACGGCTAGCGCCGCACCTGTGGCGTCTCGTCCTCGTCATCGCGACAAAGGGTCACGCCCGCACTTCCCAGCAGCGCTGCTGCGATGAGCGCGCCGACCACAATAGGAGCAGCCCCGCACGAGCCCTGCATGCCTGCGACAAACGCAGCTGTAGGGCCAAGACAGCCAAGTACCAATGCGACGGCGGCGATAGCGATATCTCGAGCGTTCATGAGACCACTTCCTCCACGAGAAAGACCTTATTTCTCATGAACCAGTGTGCCCCGTATGCATACGCCCAGCGTACCGCCACGGTAAGGGCTCTGT
>URBS01000093.1 GCA_900546085.1 uncultured Collinsella sp. | reverse complement strand
GCATCTTGTTAGCGCCGACGTCAGCCAGGATGACGTCAAACTCGGTCTTCTCCTCGGCCTCAGCAGCGCCAGCAGCGGGAGCGGCGACAACAGCAGCAGGAGCAGCGGCGGAAACGCCGAAGGTGTCCTCGATAGCCTTGACGAGCTCGGAAGCCTCGAGAAGGGTCATTTCCTTAAGAGCATCGATGATCTCATCGGTGGTAAGCTTAGCCATTTCTAAGTCCTTTCGGTTTCCGTGCGGATGCACGGAGATCAGTTAAAACACGGCGCGAATGCGCCAGGGGTGCGGCGTTGCCGCCGCGGGTGAAAACAGCAACTAGGCTGCCTTCTGCTCGGAGACCTGCTGGATCGAACGAGCGAGACCAGAGGAAACGCCGTTGACGCAGACAGCGATGTCGCGAGCGAAACCGGAGATGAGACCGGCGATCTGGCCGAGAAGCTGATCCTTGGTGGGCAGCTCGGCGATAGCCTTAACATCATCAGCGGAAACGGCCTTGCCGTCGGAGATACCGCCCTTGATCTCAAGGACGCCCTTGGACTTAGCAGAGAAGTCCTTAAGGGCCTTAGCGGCCTCGACCGGCTCGGTCTCGTAGAACACATAAGCGACGGGGCCGGCGAGGATCTCGTCGATCTCGGGCTGCTCCTGGTTCTTGAGAGCGATCTTGACCAGGTTGTTCTTGTAGACCTTCATCTCGGCGCCGCACTCGCGAAGCTGATGACGCAGCTCCTGAGCCTGCTTAACCGTCAGACCGTTGTAGTTGACGACGAACAGACCGGCGTTCTCGGCGATACGGGACTCGATCTCTGCAACCTTGTCGATTTTGTACTGCTGGGGCATGAATTACACCTCCTCGAATTCTTTCCGGGCACGGTCCGCCACAAGGACGTGACGGGGGCATGTCCAAAAAGAAAGCCCCCGCGCTGCATGAGCGACGGGGGCGAGAAGACATATCTACTCGACCACCTCGGCTGGCGGGATATCCCATTAAGCTCGCGGGCGATGCCCGTTTGCACCGGCTGTCTCTGGCAGCGGATTCGTGCGTGAACCGAAAGTATTATGGCGGGGACCCCGGCGTCGGTCAACGGGAAACCGGGCTGCACACAATTCCACCATCCGGCCGCGCCGCCGAAGGCCAGGCGCAAGGTTTTCGCTCGGTCAGGTCCTGGGCTCGCACGAAGAGCACATTAAGTGCTCTTCGGCTCGTGCGGAATCTACGAAAACCTTGCGCCTGGCCTTCGACGGCGCGTGCCTGCGTTGACTTTGGGGCAGCCCGGTTTTACGTTGGCTGACGCCCCCACTCATAATGCTTAAGTCGGTGGGCTGATGGGTTGGGTCCCTGATGGCTATAGAGTTGAGACGAAGGTGGACAGGCGGTGGAGGCCTTCGTCCAGATCTTGGTCGGAGACGCAGTAGCTTAGGCGGATGTGGCCTTCGGTGCCGAAGCAGTCGCCCGGGACTAGGGCTACGTTTGCCTCTTTGATGGCTTTGATGCAGAAGTCTTCGCTTGTTAGGTCGAACTGCTTAATGCTGGGGAAGGCGTAGAAGGCGCCTGCCGGTTCTACTACGTCGAGGCCCATGGCGTTTAAGGCTGCGAGCACGCGTTCGCGGCGGGCTCGGTAGACTTCGAGCATCGGCGACGGGTCCACGGTGAGTGCCACGCGGGCGGCGTCCATCTCGAAGGAGACGGCGCTCGATACTAGGTATTGGTGAGCTTTTGCGATCTCGGCGATGACGGGTGCCGCTGCTGCGAGCCAGCCCAGGCGCCAGCCGGTCATGGCCCAGGGCTTGGAGAAGCTCTCGATGACGACCGTCTGCTCGCGCAGCTCCGGGTGTCGCTGGGCGAAGCGCTCGTAGCCGTCCACATAGACGAGGCGGTTGTATACGTCGTCGCAGACTACGTAGATGCCCGCCTGCTCTGCCACGCGCGCCACGGCGTCGAGCGATGCCGTGTCGAGGATGCAACCCGTGGGATTGTTGGGCGAGCAGATGACGATGGCCTTGGTCGCCGGGGTCACACAGGCGCTAAGCGCGTCCTCGTCAATCTGGAATTGCGCAGGCTCCGTATCCAAGAAGACCGCCTTGGCGTGGTTGGCCACGACGATGCTCTCGTACAGGCCAAAGGCCGGCGTGGGGATAATGACCTCGTCGCCGGGGTTGAGCATGGCCATGAATGTTGCCGACAGTGCCTCGGTCGCGCCGTCGGTCAGGATGACCTCATCGGCGGAAAACGCCAGGCCCGCGTCATCCATATATTTGGACAGTGCATCACGCAGGGCGGGGCGACCGTTGTTGGGCGGATAGTGCGTGTCACCGCGGTCCAGCGCGGCGGTCACCTCGGCGCTAATCACATCGGGCGTGGGAAAATCGGGCTCGCCGAGCGCGAGCGCGATGCACCCCGGGTGCTGGGCGGCGAGCGCGTTGATCCGGCGGATACCGGAGGGCTTGAGCGTGGCAAGCGAGGTATTCATGGGCAGTCGCATGGCGTTCCTTTCGTAAGGGTTGCACTAGGATAGCGCGGCGGGGCGCCGCCAGACGGTGTAACCTAAACGGAAACGAGCCGGAAAGGAGATGGCATGGAGACGACCGCGCGTAGCGACGTACCAAAAACACTGCAAACCATTGCGTATATCAGCATTCCCAATAGCGCCGATCTTGAGTTTTTGCTTTGGGACCTGCAGGATGCCATCGGCGCCTATGCACAGCTTTCCGGCACTGCACTCCCCCGCCCAGTCGACTTGAAGGCAAATGACGCCGGCAGCGTTGCCGATGGCATCGTGCTGGCCATTGAAGATATGGCTGACGATGAGACGTTGACAGCCATCGAGCAGGCGCTTGAGCGCTTTGGCAGTACGGGAACGCGTGTCTACGCCGTGATTCGAGCCGCACAAGAGGGCGCTGAGCAGGCGCGTGGGACCGCCGTTCGCTTGCACAAGGCATGCGAGCGCCATGACCAATTGTGGTGTGGCGGCGTTGCCATCTGCGCCGGCAGCGGCATCGCAGCGCTTCGCCATTCCCCACGCATGGGCCTCTTACGCCGACCATTTTCGGAAGCGATGGATAAGCTTGTGGGCGCTGTGCGCATGGGCTGCTCCGTCGAGCATGCACAGCGACTTGGCGGCGGCAATGCCGCCAACGTCGACGCCGACGGCATGGTTTGCGCCGAGCCAGCCGTGCCCGCGCCGGTCTGGCGAGGCGTTCTGAAACACCTCGGCGCCCACACTCAATCAATAATCTAAATTAATGAGCTGCCCAGTCAACGGCTTCACTCCAACGCTCGACAAGCCGCTCCAAACGCCACGCCGCGTTGGCAGGACTTGTCGAGGGCAGGACGATGGCGGGCAGCCCCGTCCGATCTTGCAAGTAGCGTTTGTAGAGTCGCCCTGCCGTGCCGCCGTTACAGACAACGGCCTCGATCGGCGCGGCATCGGTAATGCACTCGATATGTGCCGGCACAACGTTGCGAATGCTCGCGTCGCTCGAGCCCTTAATGTCGCAGCTCTCAATCACATCCCACAGGGCCACGCCACCGTTCAACAGCATGGATCGCTTGGCGGCAATGGAGGCATCGAGCGTCGCGGGCTCACCGCTTGCCAAAGGATCGCCCTCGTTGGGCGGCACAGGCACACCGAGGCACGTGGCCATCACACGCCAAAAGCGATTCTGAGGGTTGCCGTAATAAAAGGCATTGGCACGCGAGAGCACCGAGGGAAACGACCCGAGCACCAAAACGCGCGAGCGCTCGTCAAACACGGGTTCAAACCCATGCTCAATATGTTGATAGCCCTCGTCGGCAGCAGCCATGGCCTAGGCCCTCAACAGATAACGCACCTCGTAGGGTGCAAGCTCAAGGGTACCCGTCAGCTCGACCGTGGGTGCATCGTCGGCAAGCAAATCGACAAAGGAGCCGTTGAGCTCGCCGGCGCCAAAGGTGTAAGGCTCGTCCACGGCGTTCACCGCCACGAGCACCGTCGCGCCGTCACAGGCGCGCTCGAACAGCAGCTGCTTGTTCTGGATCACCACGTTGCGATAGGCACCGTAGTTGAGAGCACGGGCAGCCGCGTCGTCGGCCGAGCGAAGGTGCGCAAGCCGCGTGATGAACGCCGTCAGCTCGTTGGGCGCAGGCTCATCGAGCGCAGGGCGCAGCGCCCAGTCGCCATCGGGGCCGCCCTTTTCGCCAGCAATTCCCCACTCGCTGCCATAGTAGACGCACGGGATGCCTGGCATGCCAAAGAGCATGCCGTAGGCAGGACGTAGACAGGACTTGTCGGTGAGGATGCTCGCCAGGCGCGGTACATCGTGGTTGTCGACAAACGACAGCAGATGTTTGCCGCGGTAGATGCACCACGGATCGCCGCCAAACTGGCGGTGCAGCGAATGGGCGATCTCGAACATATTGACCGAGTTAAAGCTGGAGTACAGGCCCTTGTAGCACTCGTAGTTGGTGCAGGAGTCGAGCATCTCGTCGTTGACGATCTGGTTGTAGTCGTCGTGGAGCGTCTCGCCGATCAGCACAAAGTCGGGCTTCAGCTCACGGGCAAAGGCGTGCAGGCGGCGCATAAAGTCGCGGTCGAGCATATAGGCAACGTCCAGGCGCAGGCCGTCGACGCCAAAGACGTCGGCCCAACGGCGCACAGACTCGAGCAGGTAATCGACCACAGCGGGATTTTGCAGGTTGAGCTTCACAAGCTCAAAATGGCCTTCCCAGCCCTCGTACCAAAAGCCGTCGCCATAGCAGGAATCTCCGTCAAAGCTAATATGGAACCAGTCCTTGTAGGGCGAGTCCCACTTGCGCTCCTGCACATCGCGGAAGGCCCAAAAGCCGCGACCGACGTGGTTGAAGACGGCATCAAGCACCACGCGGATGCCATGGGCGTGCAGCGTGTCGCATACGGCGGCAAAGTCGGCGTCCCCACCCAGGCGACGGTCGATATGGCGCAGGCTGCGCGTGTCGTAGCCATGGCTATCGGACTCAAGCGGAGGGTTGATCAGCACGGCACCGATACCGAGCTCCTGCAGGTAATCGGCCCATTGGGCGATTTTCATGATGGGGGCATCGGGATTGGACGCGGTACCGGCAGCTTGGGAGAGCTCGTCCTCGGCAACGGGCGCGACGTTCTCGCGCGGAGCTCCACAAAAACCCAGCGGATAGATCTGGTAGAACGTCGTCTCGTATGCCCACATAGCAACCTCCCGGTAAGCCCAACACAACGACATCCATTGTATGCCCAGCTTGTATCCTCTCCCCCAAAATAAGTTGCGGTGGAATAGTTCCTGCTTTGGCCTTCAGAGGCCTTAAACAGGAACTATTCCACCGCAACTGATGAGAGGACGTGATTAGGCAACGGGTTTGGCACAGCGTATGGCCGGGAACAGTACGGTGATGGCGAGGATGACGCCCACGACGGTAATCGCCCCGCCCACGAAGCCAATCCAAGCGATACCGGGACCCGAAACCACGGCTCCGCCGATCGCGGTGCCCGTGCCGATACCAAGGTTAAACAGGCCCGAGAAGATCGACATGGCGACGGCCGACGAGTCCGCCGGCGTGTACTTGATGAGCTCGGCCTGAAACGCCACGTTAAAGGCCGTGGCGCAGCAGCCCCATAGTGCGCAGACGGCAAGCACCAACACGAGCGCCGAGGCTGCGGGGGCCATAAGCAGCAGAGCCACCGGCACGCCGGAGAGCGTGATAGCCAAGAACGGGAAGCGATGCCCATCGAACAGGCGGCCAAACAGCCAGCTTCCGAGCAGACCAGAACAGCCAAACGCCGTCAGCGTCATGGTGATGGCACCCGCATCGACGTGCGCGACCTGCGCCAGGAAGGGCTCGATATAGCTGTAGCTTGCGTAATAGCCGGTCGCCATAAAGACCGTGACCGCGTAGAGCGCGATCAGGAACGGGTTCTTGAACAGCTCGGGCAGCTGCTTAACGGTAAAGCGCTCACCCGCCGGCATGGCCGGGAACACCGCTGCCTGGTACACCACCGCGGCGGCAGAGAAGACCCCGACCACGGCAAACGTCATGCGCCAGCCCACGGCCAGGCCGATGGCGCGGCCGATCGGCAGGCCAAAGATCTGTGCGATGGACGAGCCCGTGGCGATCATGCTGATGGCGAGTGCCCCATGGCGCGTGTCAACCAGGCGCGAGGCCATAATCGAGGCGACCGACCAGAACACGGCATGCGCGCAGGCGACCACCAGACGCGCGCAAACCAAAATAGGATAGGTGGGCGCCACGGCGGACAGGAACTGGCCCAGCGAGAACACGGCCAAAACGCCCAGCAGCATCCGCTTGAACTCAAAGCGCGAGGCAAACACCATAAGCGGCAGCGACAGCAGCATGACGCCCCAGGCATAGACCGAGATCATGATGCCTGCCTGGGCCTCGGTGAGCGAGAACGACGCGGCGATATCAGTCAGAAGGCCGATGGGCATGAACTCCGACGTGTTGAATACGAACGCGCAGCAGGCGAGCCCGATAAGCGGGAGCCACTGCCTGAGTGCGATACCACCTTGCTTTGTTTGAGCCATATAGGAAAACCTCTCCGATCATCTAGAGCGGTGGGCGATTATAGCAATGAGAAGTCTATAAAATGAGCAACAAAAGAATTCTTGGAAAACGATCGTTAACAGATGGCGCGCCAATTCTGCTTAGAAAGCAGGGTACGCAGAAACTCAATGTCGAAAACGCGGCTTCATCTTCGGGCTATCGCGCCTGCTCGGATACGCACAAGGACACCCCCATGAGCACGTCAATTTCGAGCCAACTCGCAACCGCACAATGAACTAGCAAAAGCAGCATATAAGCAAACGCCCCATAATAAAGTCCCTCATGTACAAGCGCCGTCACTGAAAGAGCCGACGGCAGCGCCGCACTCGAAACTACCCATCCAACAAGAACCTGGATAGCGCAACTTGCAACCAGGTTCCATGCCACCAGCAGCGTTGCGGGACGCGCGATTTCCCTGCAGGAGGAACGAAGCACCGTGACCGAACGCATGATGTAGCGTGGTGCAAACCGAATGCCTCGTAGTCCCCTCTGCTCCACATCCGCATCTTCAATTAACACGAATACGAACGACGCGGAAAGAAGCGTCACGATTACTGCCACCACAAGCGAGCACAACACCCCGAGCTGGCTGCTCGCAAGCGAGGCAAAGACTACAATTGCCGATAAAATCAAGTGAACCAAATAAATTAGCAGCGCCCCAGAAATCTGGAGGGGAACCGTCGAGGCCAAGAGATAAACCGGAGGGGTTCGAGCAGGCTGCACCGTCTCTTTGGACCGGTCGACGGCAAATAATGAAAAAGCCACATTCGATAGAAGCAGGTTTAAAAAGGCCGCGGCCACAGTGCAAATAAGCGTAATGGACGGATTGATATAGGCGAGCTCAGTTGCAACGTTTGATACACCAATTTGAAGCGCGCTCATAACAAACAAGGGGATATATAACGCCATCGTGCAGCCACTCCGGCATCCCTTCGCCCGATCGCCCGATTCCAGAAAGACATTGAAGTTCTCTCGCAAGTTCACTCTATACCCGTTTTCTTACTAGGCAGGGCGAACGAGCGCCAATATAAACGCCGGTCCGCCCATCCATGATTTCTAGTTTTAACGTCCAGACTAGTCTGTCCAGCCGTCGATGTAGTCGCGGTTAAGCTCAAAGTACTGCGCGGCGATATCTTTCGCCAAGGAGTACGAATTAACGAGCGGGTGCATCGCGAGGCTCTCGACAATGTCGCGCTTCGATCGGTTAACGATGCCACGCGCCACGGTGCGCTCGTAGTACTTGACGCGACGAATCAATTCGAGGTTTCCTGCGGGCACAGAATCGGCTTCGACGCGATGCGGTACACAGCCATCGGTGGAGATATCGCACGTTGACTCAATGACATCTGTATCGAGAAGGCCGGGGATGGCGCCATTGTTGGGGGTGCACAGGATCATCTGCTGCGTCTTGCCAGAGCGAGCAATATCCATGAAACGGAGCGCGACACCTGCGTATCCGCCAGCATCTTTGCCGTACACGTCAAACGTCCACGGCTTGTCGCGATGAATACCTGTCTCGGCCGCCATGTAATTGTTTTCGCGCATTCCGTACCACTTCTCAAAGCACGCGAGGCCTTTTTCGAAGTCGTTCTCAATATCGATAGATGCAAGCTCGCTCGTCATTTCTCGATTAATTTCTTCAATTAGTTCGCCGCGCGTCTGGGGCGAAGAGAGAACGTTGGCAACGGCGCGCTCGCGATAGTAGAAATAGTATAGGTACTCATTTGGCACGCATCCGCGATTTAGGACGAGGTCCTTCTCGAAGAACCTAAGATCTGTATGAGCATATGCCCCGTCGTCGTGGATCAAGTCGGGCATGATGTCCTCGCCGTCAACCGTCACATTGCGGAAGAACGAGAGGTGGTTGAGTCCATAGCACTCGCCCTGAACCGATGCGGGATCAACGCCTTTATACTCGGCAAACTGATGCAACATGCCCGAGGGGGCATCGCAAATGCCATAAGTAAAATCATAGCCCATATCGCGTAGGGCCTGAGATACGACGCCGGCGGGATTAGTAAAGTTAAACACCTTGACGCCCGGCTTTGCGTACTTCTTGATTAACTCGCAATACGAAGCAAGCGCAGGGACGGAGCGCATGGCAAAAGACACGCCGGCTGCGCCAGTCGTCTCTTGGCCAAGAACCCCATGTGAAAGAGCAATGCGCTCATCGCGAACGCGCATATGGTCCCCACCGACGCGAATCGTCGTGATCACGTAATCGGCGTCCTTAACGGCCTCGACTGCATCGCCCGTCAGTGAAAAATTAAGCGTGGGGCAAAGCATGCCCGAGACATGGGCGGCAAGGCCACCGTAGATGCGCAGCTTCTCGGGATCATTGTCCATAAACACAAGTTCATCGATTCCAAGCGATGACGCCTGCTGGGCTATACTCTTTGCCAAAAACATGGAGCGGACGCCACCGCCCCCTATGACCGTAAGTTTCATATCGAAACCCCCAATTAGCACATTCAATATTGCATGGTTCGCCTGTGTATGGATAT
>URBS01000092.1 GCA_900546085.1 uncultured Collinsella sp. | reverse complement strand
CATACGAGATAAGCTAGTGACTGGAGTTCAGACGTGTGCTCTTCCGATCTTGGCATCGGCTTTGGCATTCTGCTCGCCACTATTCTGGTTGAGATCGTGCTGATGTTCATGGGCGTTTCGCAGACCATCACCGACCTGATCGTGATCGTGGTGTTTGCCGGCTTCATCGGCTACGACACCTATGTGGCAACGACGGTGCCGCCCACGCTGCCCAACGCCGTGCTCATGGCATCCAGCCTGTTCGTGGACATCATCAACGTGTTTCTGCGCATCCTGAACATCCTCGGTCGTCGCGACTAGCGCGGGGGATTGCAGCGTTTCTTGTCGGACGCGGTAAAACGATGTGAAAGGCGGTCCTTCGGGGCCGTCTTTTTTGTACGCGGCGGGGTATCATGGATGGGAAAAGCCGATAGCGGCAGCGACAGGAAAGGTGGCCACGTATGGCAGACGTCGACAACAGGAACCGTAACCGCAGGTCCAACCGAGCGGGTCAGCCCAATCCCAAGCGCGAGGCCCGTGCCAAGGCCGCCGAGCGTCACGTGGCAACTGTGTCCGAAGCGTGCGCCAAGGATATCGAGCGTTCGCTCGCCGGTGTTCGCGAGTTTGACGGTATGCCTGCCGGCTTTGTCGCGGCGATGAAGGCCAAGGTTCAGAGTGCTGTGGCCGCCGAAGAGCAGGTCGCCGAGGACGTCGAGAACGCGGAGACTACCGAGGTCGAGGCGGCGCCCGAGACCGAGGCGGCGCCCGAGCCCGTCGAGGAGCCTGCCGAGGAAATCGCCGAAGCTGAGTCCGCGCCTGCTGAGGAGCCCGCTCCGGTCCTGCCCGAGGTCACTGTGCTTGATGCCTCCGCCACGCAGGCAATCCTCGATAACGGTCGCGGCTATGCGCAGTTCTGCGACATGGCCGTGCTCGCCTTTGCCTCGTTTACCAATCCGGGCGGTGGATATATTCAGGGTTATCTGGGCCAGGAGGCCACGCTGTGCGCCGATTCGTATCTGTACAACGTTCTCGATAGGCAGCGTAAGTGGTACGGCGAGAACCGTCGCCGCAACATCAACTGCGAGCTCTATCGTAACCGCGCCCTGGTGGTGCCTGCGGTGCGCTTCGACCGCAACCACGTGCATGCGTATGCCGATGTGATCGTGGCCGCCGCGCCCAATGCCAAGCGCGCACGCCAGGAGTACCGCGTGAGCGACGATGCGCTGCTGGACGCGCTGCGCGACCGTATCCGCTTTGTGCTCGCCATCTGCGACGAGCTGGGTCGCGAGAAGCTCGTACTGGGCGCTTGGGGCTGCGACAACAACGGTTTTGATGCCGAGGCCGTGGCCGAGATTTTCCGCAAGGAGCTCGCATCGGGCGACTTCAAGGTCAAGCAAGTCTTCTTTGCCGTGCCTTCTACGCGCTGGGATGAGGATTTTGCCAAGTTCGAGCACGTGCTGGCAAACTTCCCCGAGCGCAACGAGGAGTCCTATGCCCAGGTTGCCGCTCGCGCTGCGGCAGCTCGCGCCGCCGAGCAGGCCCAGGCTGCTACCGAGGATGATGAGGACGAGGACGATTGGCGCAAGTACCTGTAATCGGTACGTGCTGACAGATAGGTCGAGCCGACGGGAGAGGCTGCTTCCGTCGGCTTTTTACTGAGCGAGGGGCTTACGATGAAAAACGTTCTATGCTTTGGCGACAGCAACACCTATGGTTACGATCCGGCGGGCATGCGCGACGGCACCGCGGTGCGCTATGCGCAGGATGTGCGCTGGTGCGGCGTGGCCCAACGTGACTTAGGCGAGGGCTGGCATGTAATTGAAGAAGGCCTCAACGGCCGCACGACGGTACGCGACGACATGTGCCATCTGGACACCAATCTTAACGGCATCCGCGCACTTCCGATGCTGCTCGAGGCCCATAAGCCGCTGGACGCCATTGTGATCATGCTGGGCACCAACGACTGTAAGACGGTCTTTGGCGTGACAGCTTCCGATATCGCCCGTGGTGCCATGGCGTTGATTCGCGCCGTCCGTGCGTTTGCCTGGACCGATGCCGCGCCCTGCCCACGGATTCTGCTGATGGCACCTATCAAGATTAAGCCGCAGATCGCCGATGTATATATGACCGACTTTGACGAGCATTCCGTAGAAGCCTCGGAACATTTTGGTGAGTACTACGCGCATGTGGCTGAGCAGTTTGGCTGCGACCTTTTGAATGCCGCCGATTATGCCGAGCCGGGCGATATCGACTATCTGCATATGATGCCCGAAAGCCACGAGAGCTTGGGACATGCCGTGGCAGCCAAGCTCAAAGAGATGCTCGGTGAGTAGCACGGCCCCAAACCACCACAGAGTTCCTCTTGCGGGGGCTTGTTTCGTTTGTTTGTCTTGATCTGTAACAGTTCCAAGGCCGAAAACGGGCTAGATGTTACAGATTAAGATTATTTAGGTCGATATCGATTGTTTGTCTTGATCTGTAACATCTAGGGTCGATTTTGCCGAGTTACTGTTACAGATCGAGATGTTTGTGGGAGCCACCGCAAAGGTGCCTGTCCCCTTTGCGGCGGTTTTGGGCTGCGAATCTTAATACTGCCACATGTGGTTGACAGGGCCGGAGCCTTTGCCCATGTCAAAGCCGGCGGCGAGAGCGCCCGTTAGGTAGGCCTTGCCGGCGTTGACGGCGTCGGCAAGATCCATGCCCTGCGCCAATGCGCAGGCGATGGCGGATGAAAGCGTGCAGCCGGTGCCATGCGTGTTGCCGGTCTCAATGCGCTTGTGGCGAAACCACGTGGTGAGCGGATCGCCCAGGTGGTTGCCCTCGTCATCGAGGGGCGCAGGCTCGGCCAGTACGTCGTTGGCCTCGTTGACAAAATGACCGCCCTTAACCAAGGCTGCGCAACCAAAGCGGCGGGTGAGGAGCATAGCGGCATTTTGTTGTGTGCGCTCGGAATCGACCTCGTAGTCGAGCAGCGCCATAGCTTCGGGAATGTTGGGGGTGATGACCGTTGCCAACGGGAACAGGCGGCGGGTGAGTGCCTCGGAGGCATCCTCGGCAATCAAGCACGCGCCCGAGGTGGCGACCATGACGGGGTCGACGACCACGTTTGTCGCGTTCCAGGCGCTCAGGCGGTCTGCGATGACTTCGATAATCTCGGCAGAGGAGACCATGCCGATCTTGACGGCGCTCGGGCGGATATCGTCAAAGACGGCGTCAATTTGCGCGGCTACGATATCTGGCGAGATATCCTGCACGGCGGTGACGCCCAGGGTGTTTTGCGCTGTGATGGCGGTTATGGCCGTCTCGGCATACAGGCGGTGCGCCGTGATGGTCTTGATGTCGGCCTGAATGCCGGCACCGCCGCTGGAATCGGATCCCGCGATGGACAGAACGGCGGGTACCTTACTGCGATCCATGCTCACTCCCTTGTCCGGTCGGATTCAAATGGGTCTTTAAGTCTGCATTATAAAGATGCCCGGGCCGGCTGTATTCCGAGCCCGGGCGGGCGATGCAATCTTTACGCAAATGTAAGCAAATGTTCACACGTCAACAATTGACGAACACCATGTTACCGATTGCGGCTCCGGTGACGAGTTAGTCCTCCATGCCGAGGTCGATCGTCGTGCCTTCGAACACCTTGTTAACGGTGCGGACGGCGCACATCTTGCCACACATGGTGCAGGTGCCCTCGGTGGCGGCGGGGGACTCCTCGTAGCGCTTCTTACCGGTGACCGGGTCGAGAGCACACTCCCACATGGCATCCCAGTCGAGCTTGCGGCGTGCCTGGCCCATCTTGTCGTCCATGTCGCGGGCGTGCGGCACCTTTTTGGCGATATCGGCGGCGTGTGCGGCGATCTTGGTGGCCATGAGGCCGTCGAGCACATCCTGGGCGTTGGGCAGGCACAGGTGCTCGGCCGGCGTCACGTAGCACAGGAAGTCGGCACCCGAGCTCGCGGAGATGGCGCCACCGATGGCGGCGGTGATGTGGTCGTAACCCACGCCGATATCGGTCACCAGCGGCCCGAGCACATAGAACGGGGCATTGTGGCACAGGCGCTTTTGCAGTTTCATGTTGGCGGCGATCTCGTCGAGAGCCATGTGGCCCGGGCCCTCGACCATGACCTGGACGCCGGCGGCCCAGGCGCGCTTGCACAGCTTGCCCAGCTCGATCATCTCGGCGGTCTCGGTGGCGTCGTTGGAGTCGTAGAGGCAGCCCGGGCGGCAGGAGTCGCCGAGCGAAATCGTCACGTCGTATTCGTGACAGATCTCGAGCAGCTCGTCAAAGTACTCGTAGAAGGGGTTTTCGTTGCCGGTGACCTCCATCCAGCCAAACAGCAGCGATCCGCCGCGGCTGACGATGTTCATGAGACGGCCGGTCTCCTTAAAGGTTTTGGTGACCGACTTGTTGATGCCGCAGTGGATGGTCATAAAGTCCACGCCGTCCTCGGCGTGCGCGCGCACGACCTCGAACAGGTCGTCCTTGGTAAGCTTGACCAGCGGCTTTTCCATGTAGCCGATGGCGTCGTACATGGGGACGGTGCCCACCATGAGCGGGGTCTCCTCGATGAGCTGCTGGCGGAACTGGCGCGTCTTGCCCGAGTTGGAGAGGTCCATGATGGCGTCGGCGCCAAAGTCCTCGGCGATCTTAACCTTCTTCCATTCCTCGGCGGCATCGGCCTTGTCGCCCGAGATGCCCAGGTTGACGTTGACCTTGGTGGACAGGCCTTCGCCGACACCAAAGGCGCGCATGCCCTTTTTGATATGCACGATGTTGGCGGGAATGGCGATGCGGCCGTCTGCCACGCGCTCGCGGATGTACTCGGGGTCGCGATGCTCGCGCTCGGCAACCTCCTTCATCTGCGGTGTGATCTGCCCGAGATCTACACTCTTCCCTACACGACGCTCTTCCGATCTGTGACGAGCTTGGGCTCGGTCTGTGTGCTCATTGGCACGGCTCCCTTCGTTGGCATTACCCATATCAGGTTTGCGGGTCAGGGCGGGCGCGCCCAGTCTCAGCCTGTCGTCTTGTCCTGCAAGCTCCCCGTTATGTCATGGGCTCAAGTATAGCCTGAATGGGTACGATTGGGCCAACGAGCGTGCCTGTGGGGAGGCGAACATGGAAGACAAGCATCTATATCGAGAGACGCAGTGGAATGTATCGGCCGAGGAGAGCCGCGCGCACCATGGTCTTGTCGCGATTGGTTTTGCGGTGCTTGCCGTGCTGGTGATTGCCTTTTGTATCTGGACGTTTGGCGGTCGCGGCGGCGCTGCATGGGGGTTCGAGGCTGATGATAGCCTACCGATTATGACGGTGAGGAGTACTGGCGGTAATGCCAATACGCTCGCCGTTCCGGGCGATTATTGGTACCCGCGCGATGAGTTTGTGCAGTTGCAGCTGAGTGGTGGGTCCATTCCAGGTGAAGAAATCGAACGCGTGACGTTTGACGCGGCGCTCAAAACGCTCACGGTGAAGCTCAAAGATCAAGGAGATGTGCCCACGACCATGGATATCGCCCTGACGGAATGGCGTCTGGAGCCTTCGACGGGTGTTGCGGTGTCCGAGGTTGAACACGTCAAGATTGTCTATCAGGACGGTTCGACAAACGGGATCGCAAAGGCCGATGGCTTGGCGGAGTAACGGGGTGTTTGGAAACGGCGGGCCTATTGCGCCTGCGCGTTCATGAAAACCAGGGTGTTTTTGTCTGAAAGCTCGGGGATGTGACGATAGCCGATGTTGAATGCGGTAAGTTCGCTTGCATCCTCGAGCTTGTTTTCTGCCATCCACCGCACCATGGAGCCGCGCGCCTTTTTGCTAGCGGTCGAGCGTTGGATGGGCTTGCCGTTGCGGATGCCTTCGCCAAAGAGACATGTGACGACCGTAGCATCGGTGGTGAGGCGGGGCAGAACGGCTTTGGCATACTCTACGCTGGCGAGGTTGACGATCGTAGCGTTGGAGCCCACCGGAGCGATGGCCCGTGCGAGCTTGTCGCCCCAAAACGCATAGAGGTCTCGGGCATCGTCGACGGCAAGCTTCGCGCCCATCTCCAGTCGATACGGTTCAACGGCATGAAAGGGGCGTACGCATCCGTAAAGGCCCGAGAGGATCCACAGATGGTCTTGCAGCCATGCGAGCTGCGCGGAATCCATCACCTCGGGCGCCATGCTCTGGTATTGAATGCCGTGATAGGACATGACGGCAGGGGAGAGGTGACGGGCGAGTGCGGGATTGTCGAGATCGCCGTTTTTCAGGATGGGCCCAAACTCATGCAGGGTGTTGAGGCAAGGCCCCAGCAGTTTGTCACTCACGTTCCAGAGCGCCTGCAGACCTCCGCTGCCTTCATTCCGCTCGATATCTAGCAGTGCGCGGTGGAGGCGAGCCGTCTCGTGCGCAAAAGGTGGAATGCCCAGGACTTCAAAAGCATCTTGGGCCGCACGCATCTGCTTGGCGGGCGAAATGATGACCTGCAGCATGGACTCTCCTCTGCCAAAAAGGAAGTTGCGGTGGAATACGGTCTGTTTTGGCCGTTTATGGGCCAGTTTAGTCCGTATTTCACCGCAACTGATGAAGGGTTGGTTAGGCGCGCTCGATGAAGGCCTTGTAGCCGCGATAGGCCTCGTAGATATCGGCCTTGTTGGCGACCTCCCACAGGGCGTGCATGGACAGGACGGCAACGCCGGAGTCGATGACGTTCATGCCATACTCGGCCATGATGTAGGCGATGGTGCCGCCGCCACCCGCGTTGACGCGGCCGAGCTCGCAGGTCTGGAAGTCCACGCCTGCCTCGTCCATGATGTCGCGGATGAGAGCGACGTACTCGGCGTCGGCGTCGTTGGAGCCGCCCTTGCCACGGCTGCCCGTGTATTTGTTAAAGCACAGGCCACGACCCATAAAGGCGGCGTTCTTGGTCTCGAACTTGCCGGCGTAGCCCGGGTCGAAGCCGGCGGACACGTCAGAGGAGAGCATGCGGCTGCGGGCGAGTGCGCGGCGCAGGGCCAGCGGGCTGCTCTCGCCGGCGAGCGTCATGATCTCGGCGACGGTGTTCTCGAAGAAACGGCTCGTCATGCCGGTGGCGCCCACGGAGCCGATCTCCTCCTTGTCGACGATGAGCGTGATACTCGTACGCTCGACGTCTGCCACGTTGATCTGGGCGAGCATGGAGGGGTAAGCGCAGGCGCGGTCGTCGTGGCCATAGCCCAAAATCATGGAGCGGTCGAGACCCATGTCGCGGGCGGGGCCGGCGGGCACGACCTCGATCTCGGCGGAGAGGAAGTCCTCCTCCTCGACATCGTACTGTTCCTTGAGGATATCCAAGAACATCTGCTTGACGGGCTCCTTGGGGGCGTCCTTGTCGTCCTCGTCAAACTTGACGGGGCGGCCGCCCACGATCACGTCGAGGATCTCGGCGTCGACGGCGTCCTTGGCCGGCTTGGACATCTGCTCGCTCGAGAGGTGGATCAGCAGGTCGGAGATGGTAAAGACCGGGTCGTCAGCCTTGTCGCCGATGTTGATGTCGACGGTGGTGCCGTCCTTTTTGCAGATGACGCCCACAAGCGCGAGCGGGGAGGCCACCCAGTGGTAGCTCTTGACGCCGCCGTAGTAGTGCGTGTCGAGGTAGGCCATGTCGCCGGCCTCGAAGGCGGGATTTTGCTTGAGGTCCAGGCGAGGCGAGTCCACGTGGGCGCCCAGGATGTTAAAGCCCTGCTCGAGCGGGGCGGTTCCAAGGTTGACGAGCATAAGGTCCTTGCCGTGGTTGGCGGCGTACACCTTGTCGCCTGCCTTGAGCTCGCGGCCTTCGGCGATCACGGTCTCCAGGTCGACGTAGCCCGCCTCCTCGGCCATCTTGATGCCGGCCTTGACACACAGGCGCTCGGTCTTGTTCTCACTCAAAAACTGCTTATAGCCGAGGCAAAGCTCCTCGAGCTCCTCGATCTGCTGTGGCGTGTACTTTTTCCATGCGCAGGGACGCTCCATGACGCAGGCTCCTTTCGGATCGATCGTGCTGGTTAATGTACCGTGAGCCATCGTATCACGCGCGGGCGCGCGGTGGCGGAGGAGCTTGATGTGCGGTGGCCGCGAGGCGGGGAGCGTGTAAACTGGTGGGAGCAAATCGTGCCCAGCCCAAAGCGAGGTATTCAATATGTCTGACAAGCGCCGCATCTTTGCCGTTATCGACGGCAACTCGCTCATGCACCGCGCCTTCCACGCCGTGCCGCCCACCATGAACGCGCCGGACGGTCGCCCCACCAACGCGATCTTTGGCTTTTTAAACATGTTTCTCAAGATGATCGACGCCTTTAACCCCGACGGTGTGGTCGTGGCGTTTGATAAGGGCAAGCCGCGCGTGCGCATGGAGATGCTGCCGCAGTATAAGGCGCAGCGCCCGCCCATGGACCCCGACCTGCACGCGCAGTTTCCCATGATTAAGGAGCTGCTCGCTGCGCTCAACGTGCCGATTTTGCAGTCCGAGGGCTGGGAAGGTGACGATATCCTGGGCACCATGGCGCGCCTGGGCGAGGAAGCCGGCTGCGACATGCTGCTGGTGACCGGCGACCGCGACATGTATCAGCTCGTGACCGAGCACGTCAACGTGGTCTCGACCCGCAAAGGCCTGTCCGACGTGGCGATTATGACGCCCGAGAGCGTGGACGACCTCTATCACGGCATTACACCGGCGCTCGTGCCCGATTTTTACGGCCTGAAGGGCGATACTTCCGACAACATTCCCGGCGTGCCGGGCATCGGCCCCAAAAAGGCGAGCGCGCTCATCGCGCAGTACGGCAGCTTGGACGAGGTTATCGCGCATGCCGACGAGGTCAAGGGCAAGATGGGCGAGAACCTGCGCGCGCATATCGACGACGCGCTGCTGAGCCGCAAGGTCGCAACCATTCGTACCGATGCGCCTGTCGAGCTCGACTTTGATGCGACGTCCTTCCCGGCGTTTTCTGCCGATGAGGTGTCCGCGGCACTGGGCGGGCTGGGCATTACGGCCATGCAGAACCGTTTCTTGTCGCTGATCGGTGATGAGGGTGGGGCTGCGGCCACTGCCAGCACGTTTGAGATTCCCCCCGTTATGCGCGTTGTCGCCGGCGATGCCGAGGCGCTCGCTGCCGCTACTGCCGA
>URBS01000091.1 GCA_900546085.1 uncultured Collinsella sp. | reverse complement strand
AGCTTGTAAAGGGCTTTAAGGAGGGTAACCAGTTTGAGACCTTGCTTGGAGTTACCGGTTCGGGCAAGACCTTTACCCTCACGCGCCGCATCGTCTACGCGCTCTCGCCCGAATCCGGTCCGTTCGTTGAGCATCTGGATCAGGTGCTCGCCATTACCTTTACCAAAGACGCCGCGGCCGAGATCCGTGACCGTGTGCGCCGCGCGCTCATCGACGAGGGCATGGACGAGGAAGCCCTGACCGTCGACGATGCGTGGATCTCGACCATTCACGGCATGTGCTCGCGTATCCTGCGCGCACATGCGTTGGAGCTGGGCATCGATCCCGAGTTCACGGTGCTCACCGATACCGACGAGCTTATGGACCAGGCTGTTGAGCATGTGCTGGCCCGCGCGACGGCGCCCGATGCCGCCCCCGAGCTCGCCGCTTCGCTTAAGGCCCTCTACGCTTGGTATCCCATGGCGGGCGAGGGTGGGCCGTTTGGCGCCGGTACCACCATTAAAGGACTGGTGCGCGACCTGCTGGAGCTATCGAGCCAGCTGCCGGGCGGCATGGACGATGTGTGCGTGGCGCGCGGCCAGGCTGACACCTCGGCGCTTGCCGACGCCTATCGCGCGGCGTTGGGTGCGAGCAAGGCCGCGACCGAAAAGGCACAGGTGGCACTCGACGCCATCGACGCGTTTGAGGCGAGTGGCAAAACCATGGAGGATGCGGCGCGACTCATGATGTCGTGCAGCATGCCTCGGGCGAGCAAGGCGTTTTCTAAGGAGCAGGTGGAGCTACTCAAGGCCGAGGCTGCCGATGCGTTTATCAATATCGTGCTGGCCTGCGGTGCCCCCGCGCTCGATGCGCTGGTGGGCCTGGCCCGTTCCGTGGAGGCTGAGTATCGCGCACTGAAGGCCGGCCAGTCCGCGCTCGATAACAACGACCTACTGCGTATGGCGTACGAGGCGCTGCGCGACTACCCGGCTATTCGAGCAGCCTATGAGGGCCGCTTTAAGATGGTCATGATCGATGAGTTCCAGGATACCGACCAGATGCAGGTTGACCTGATCCGTTACCTGACCGGCGCGGGTGAGCGTGCGCTGTGTACCGTGGGCGATGCGCAGCAGTCGATTTATCGTTTCCGCGGCGCCGAGGTCGAGGTGTTCCGTCGCCAAGAGCGCAAGGTGGGCTCGACGGCGGCGTCCGAGACGGTCGACACGCTGGATGTCCCCGCCGGCGAGCTCGTCAAGCTCGTGCGCAACTTCCGCAGCCACGACGAGGTGCTGCGCTACGTGGCACGCGTCTTCGACGGCGATGACGGCGGCCTGATGCAGGGCTTTTTGGACCTTGAGGCGAGTGACGGCCGCAAGGACACGCTGGTGGCAGACGCCTCGCGTCGCCAGGCGCTCTTTGTTGCCGGCGGCAGTACGCAGGAGCGCACACAGGCCAAGGCCCGCGCGATCGCGGAGCGGTTCCGCGCGCTTGCCGATGCCGGTCAGCCCCAGGGCGGCATGGTGCTGCTGCTGGGCCGCATGACCAATGCCGATGTTTACGCACAGGCGTTTCGCGACCAGGGGCTCGACTGCGTCATCGCGGGCGGCTCGGTCTTTGCCCAGGCTGCCGAGGTCCAAACGGTGCGTGCCCTGGTGTGCGCGCTTGCTAACCCGGCCGATACGGCGCAGGGTCTTATGCCGCTGCTGGCCTCGCCGATGTTTGCGCTCGGCGCTCAGGAGTTCCTGGCGCTGGCGACCAAGCTGGACGACCAGACGGGGGAAACCTCGCGCCGCAACATCGACGTGGGCATCATGAGCGATTCCGATGTGCCGGGTTTGCAAGACTTGCCGCTCGTGACGCGCGCCCGCGAGGTGCTGCGGTATGCGCTCCGTCGCGTGGGCCGCGATTCGTTCGCCGCCATCGCGCGCGACGTGGTCAACGCCTCCGGCTGGTTTGTGCGTCTGGCACAGCGTGGTCCCGAGGGCAAGGCCATTGCCGCCAACGTGCTCAAGGCGCTCGACGCCGTGGCCGAGGCAGAGGCCGAGCTCGGCAACTCGCCGCGCTCCATTGCGCTCGTCTTCGACCGCTTCTTGGCGGGCAAGGAGGCCCCGGGCGCGCTCAACGAGGAGGGCGACGGCGCGGTACGCATCATGACGGTGCATGCGTCCAAGGGTCTGGAGTATCCGGTCGTAGCGGTTGCCGAGTGTTTTGGCGTTCGTAAGTCCTCGGGTGCGGCACAGATGGGTCGCGTCGAGGGCGGAGCGCAGATCGTGGCGCTGCCGGCACGCTTCGACGGCGTTAAGCTCGCCGACGGAACCTTTGTGAAGGGCGACGACGTCAAAAAGCAGTTTGAGCATGCGTTTAAGGGCAAGGGCACGTCGTTGTGGCTGCCGCCAGAGCTCATGGAGGACGTCTGTGCGACGGGCTCTCCCGCCGAGGCATTTGCCCGCCTGCGCGACGACGACCTGCAGCTTTCGCTCGAGGAGCGGGCCCGCTTGCTCTATGTTGCCATGACGCGTGCGCGCGAGCTGGTCATTCTGGCGATGGATGCCGGCGTGAGCCGTGGCAAGGTGACGGCGCCGACCTTCGACGTCGAGACCGATCTGACCTACGACGTGCTGCGTCGTATTCTGCCGACGGACGGCCTGGACATGCCGCAGCTCGATGCCGACCGTTTGGTGTTCGACAACTCCCAGCCGGGCGACTACGAGCTCATCTCGCTGGCTGACTTTGCTTTTGGTGAGCAGTCGTTTGAGGCCAATGCTTCTCTGGATGCCGAGGGCAGGCTTGTCCGCGGCGATGCCGATGCCGCCGATAATGCTGCGCACTCAACTGTGCCCGGTCCTGCCGACCCCGAGCCCGATGCGTTTGAGCTCGTGTATCCCCAGGCGGTGGGCGTGCGCATGGGCACCTGCCCGTATCCGGCGCGCGATTCGTACAGCTACTCGTCAATTGCCGCGGCGCTGCATGCCGAGACGGAAGACCGTGCCGCCGAGACTCGTGTTCCCATGGACGAGGCAGGCGATGATGCAGAGTCGGATGGCTCGGAGATGGCCGATGCAGACGTGGCTGCTGTCGAGCCCGCCGGCAACCCCATGGCGCTGGGCTCAGCGTTCCATGCCGCCTGCCAGTGGCTGATCGAGGTGGGTGCCGATGCGCTGCCCGCTGAGCGTGCCGATGCGCTGACGCGCCTGTGGCACCTGACGCCGGAGCAGCGCGAGCGCTTCGACGTTGCCCTGGACCGCTGGCTCAAGTCGGCGGTCCGTGCCGAGCTGCTTGCCTGGCCGTGCATCCGTGCCGAGGTGCCGTTCTTCTCGCTGGGCTGCGAGGACGAGGACATCGCCCGCTACGGTGCCTATGCCGAGGGCGCCATTGATGCACTGGCGACGAACCCGGCGGATTCGTCACGCGCGCTGGTCATCGACTACAAGACGGGCGGCACACCGGACGAGACGCCGGAACAGCTGCAGGAGAAGCACGCCCTGCAGGCGCGCGTCTACGCCGATGTGTTGCACAAGGCGGGCTTTGAGGCCGTGACCGTCAAGTTCGTCCGCGTGGAGCAAGTCGACCCCGCCAACCCCTGCGAGCCCCAAGTGGTCACCTACAGCCTCTAGCCACCTCAGGCTTTATGGTGCTATTTGGTTGGTTTTGCGGCCGTAAGGCCCTCAATCGTCCAAATGGCACCGCAACGCATGGGAGAGCTTGGGGCGGTACAATGGCCCGAACGGTTCAAACGAATAAGGGGCCATCATGCAGCTCACCAAAACGCTTAAGGTGACGCCGGAGGAGCTTTTTGACGCTCTCGCGGGGTCCATCATGCAGGATATCGAGAACGTCACGGGCAAACGTCCTAGCCGCAATAAGCTCAACGGCTATAAGTACGAGAAGCGCGCCCAGTCCGCAAAAGGCAAGACCAAGGGCACGGCGATCAAGGTTAAGATCAAGCACTTTGACTACCCGTGCCTCTATGAGGTCCGTTTTCAGTATGCGGCGGGCATCAATACCATGCGCTATGAGACTGCACCAGCTGGCGATGGTGCTTGCGAGCTCACCTATACCGAGGATTTTCAGGGTGCGGGTGGCAACACGTCTGGCATGCGCGGCAAGCTCGGCCTCTTCTTCTACGAGCGCAAGCTCAAGAGCCACGCCAAACAGACGATTGATCAAATCGTCAAATACATCGAGGGTGAGCGCCGCGTAAAGGCTAATCCCGCCTTCGCCGATGATACTGCCGAAAACGCTTCGGATGTATTCCATTGATACCCTGTGCAAAAGCTTTACCGCTCTTCACATCAACTGTGAACACTTCAGGCTTCGAGTCAGTAGCGAGCGGCCCGACAAAATTAGTTGATGGAAGTGCCGAATGAATAAGAATGCCGCTACGCAACTGCACATCTATTCCGCCTTTTTCGTTCTCGCGGGATTTGTTTTAAATCGGGGAGTGTTTCTACTTTTCCTTGCGGAGAAAGGAATGCCTGTCACGGAAATCGCGCTTTATCAAGCCCTGTTTAACATTGCAACGGTCGTCCTCGAGCTGCCAACAGGGCTGATAGGCGATTTCTTTGGAAAGAAGTTTTCGATTCAAGTGGGCGTGCTGCTGCTTTTCTTCCATACGGCTGGCATGCTGTTGCTCTCAGGCCCCTTTCTTGTCGTGCTTTCCCTTGTTGAGGCACTCGCCTACTCCCTTCAATCGGGATCCGAACAAGCACTTTTATATGAAATTGCCCGGAATGCCGGTCAAGGAGAGCGCTTCCTCACCATCAATGCTCGGCTGCTTGCCGCACAATCAATCGCTACGGGAATGGCAATTGTGCTCGGATCTTTCATTGCCCAAGTATCTTGGAGCGCCCTCTACGTATGTGTCTCCGTTTTCTATCTCCTGCAGCTTTTCCTTCTGTATCCCATTGAGAGGACGGAAGCGACCCGTTCTGAAAGCTCTGAAAAGGGAAGGTTTGACGTAGCCAAGATCTTCAGACGCGAAACCTGGTGCATTGGAGAATCCGCTTTTGCGGTGTTGCTTCTTCTAATCGGCACAAGCATGCTCGATGGATTCTATGGGAGTTATTACAACTTGAATCAGTTGGTATTCGACGCATTTGATGCTCCCGTCTCCATAATAGGAATCTTTTTCGGGGCATCCTATGCAGTAAATGCGACGGCCTACATTGCAGCAGATTTCTTCTCATTGCGTTTCGGGAAAAGAAATACCATGCTCGGCTCGATGCTAATCGAGGCTGGCCTTTTCATGATTCTTCCGTGGTTCGCTTCAAATCCGCTGTGTTTGTTTGGCCTTAGCATGGTGCTTTGTTTTCTCCCAGAAGTGGTGTACATCACTTCGGAAAACTTAATCCAAGACGCTATAGCGGACGATCTCCGCGCGACGATCCTTTCCGTCGCGTCTCTGGTAAGGGCTCTCTTTTCTGCAGTGTTTTTCTCCATATTTGGACATGTGTTGGGGTTATATCCCATTCAGATAGCGCTCGGTATTATTGGTGCAATCGCGATAGCAATTACCGCCGTTGTTTCATTAAAAATGGTTGGAATACAGGTCTCCAAGAATTGATATATCGATTGACGAGCTATCCGAAGCGTCGAGCCTTCTTGATGGACATGACTATTCGTCACAAATCATTCCGCGCATCGCCGGGGTTCCAGTAATACTCGATATATCTGGATGCCCTCATTCCCCTTTTTGAAGGTCCCAAAAAGACTGCCCGTGTGGGTTTGGCTAGGTTCGGGTGCTGTCCGTGCCGTGCGGTAAAATCGTTCAGTCAGAACACGAACCCGCATCGGAGCTCATCACATGGCATTCGTCCATCTGCACAATCACACTGTTTTCTCCATGCTCGACGGCGCAACCCGTATCCAGGATATGGTCAATCGCACCGTAGAGCTGGGCATGCCCGCCGTGGCCATTACCGACCACGGCTACATGTATGGCGTGCCCGATCTGGCGCTGGCCTGCGACGCCGTCAACCACAATACGCCCGAGTACAAAACTTGGAGCCACGACAAGGCCTTCTTGGAAAAGGACCGCCGCGACGAGCTGGTGGAGCCCGATCCCGAGGAAAACCCGCGCGAGCATGCCCAGTATGTGAAGGACATGGCCATGTGGGACGAAAAGGGCAACATCGACGAGCTCAAGCCGCCCCTGGTCATCAAGCCCATCTTTGGCTGCGAGGTCTACTTTACGCCGGACGAGACGCTCGCCCGCGACCACAAGCCCGAGCTCTACCACATGATCCTCCTGGCCAAGGACCAGGAGGGCTACGTCAACCTGATGCAGACGGTTTCCGAGGCAGCCGTGCAGGGCTTTTACTACAAGCCGCGCGTGACGCTCGACAACCTGCGCCGCCACGCCAAGGGCATGATCTGCACCAGCGCCTGCATCGCGGGCATCATCCCCAAATACATCGACCGCGGCGACATGGAAGGCGCCATCAAGTGGGCCGAGACCTTCCGCGATACCTTTGACCCCGGCGACTTTTACATCGAGATTCAGGAACACGGCATCACCACCGACAACGGCCTGACCGATGAGCAGATGGACCGCACGCTCATCGACATCGCCAAGCAGGTAGGCGTCAAGGTCATCGCCACCAACGACTTCCACTACCTGCGCCGCGAGGACGCTCCCGTGCAGGACGTCATCATGTGCATTGGCATGAACGCCAAGGTCGACGACCCCAACCGCATGCGCATGACTGGCTCGGAGTTTTACATGAAGACCGAGGAGGAGATGCGGGCGATGTTCCCGTATTGCCCCGAGGCCTGCGACAACACGCTCGAGATCGCCGACAAGTGCTACGTCGAGCTGGACTGGGACTCCATCATCCTGCCGCGCTTCCCGTTGCTCGACCCCGGCGAGACGCACGAGAGTCAGTTCCGCCGCGAGTGCGAGAAGGGCCTGCGCCAGCACTACGGTGACGACTGGGCCACGCGCGAGATCGGTGGCGTCAACATCAAAGAGCGCTTTGAGTACGAATACAAAGTCATCTGCGACAAGGGCTTTGCCGCCTACTTTTTGATTGTTGCCGAGTACGTGCAATGGGCCAAGGACAACGGCATCGGCGTCGGCCCCGGCCGTGGCTCGGCTGCCGGCGCTATCGTCGCCTACGCCATGAACATCACCGCGTTCGATCCGCTCGAGAACGGCCTGATGTTTGAGAGGTTCCTGTCCCCGCAGCGTACCGAGATGCCCGATATCGATATGGACTTCGACGATGAGCGGCGCCTCGAGGTCGTGGAGCACGTTCGCCAGCTCTACGGCCCCGAGAAGGTCACCCACGTCATCACCTACTCGACCATTAAGGCCAAGCAGGCCATCAACGACGCCGCTCGCGTCCTGGACTACCCGGTCTACATGGGCCAGCGTCTGTCCAAGATGGTCTCGAGCGACCCCAAGGTCAAGCTCAAGCAGGTGCTCGAAAAGCAACCCGGCAAAGAGGACCTGTTTAACCCCGATTTTGCCGAGGCATATAAAAAGGACGACGACGCCCGCCGCATCATCGACACGGCGCTCTCAATCGAGGGCCTCACCCGTGGCGAGGGCGTGCACGCGTGCGCCGTTCTGATCTGCCGCGACCCCGTCAACGAGCACGTGCCCACCAAGCTCGACACCAAGGGCGGCGTCGAGATTACCCAGTACGAGGGCCATACCGTTGCCGACATGGGCCTGCTCAAGATGGACTTCTTGGGCCTGCGCACGCTGACTGTTATCTCCAAGGCCAAGGCAAACATCAAAAAGAACTTCGGCATCGACATCAAAGAGGAAGAGATTCCCTTTGACGACCCCGAGATCTTTAAGCTCATGGGTTCCGGCCACACCGCCGGCGTCTTCCAGGTCGAGTCCGCCGGCATGACGGCCACGATCAAGAACATGAAGCCCACCGAGTACAAGCACGTCGTAGCATTGATCGCCCTGTACCGCCCGGGCCCGCTGGGCGCCGGCATGGTTTCGTCCTACATCAACCGTATGAACGGCAAGGAGCCGGCGGTCTCCTACGACGACCGCCTGGACGACATCCTGGGCGAAACCTACGGCACTATGGTCTACCAGGAGCAGGTTATGCTCATCTCCGTTGAGATGTGCGGCTTCTCCAAGGGCGAATCGGACTCGCGTATCCGTAAGCCCGTGGCTAAGAAAAAGATCAAGCTGCTCACGTCGACGGTGCTGCACTGGGAGGATGGCTCGGACGAGACCACCTACGACCACTGGATGAACGGCGCTATCAAGAACAACTACACGCGCGAGGTCGCCCAGAAGATTTGGGACGATGTTCTCGAGTTCGCGTCTTACGCCTTTAACAAGTCGCACTCCGCCGGCTACGCCATTCTGGTTATGCAGACGGCATGGCTCAAGGCGCACTATCCGCACGAGTACATGGCGGCCGTTCTGACGTCCTATACGGGCAAGACCGACAAGATCGTGCACTACGTCTCGGCGTGCCGTCACGACGGCATCCCCGTGCTGTCGCCAGATGTCAACGAGTCCGGTACCGAGTTCACGGCTACCAAGGAGGGCGTGCGCTTTGGTCTGGCCGGCATCCGCGGCGTGGGCACCGGCGTGGCGCAGGCGATTATCGCCGAACGCGAGGCGGGCGGTCCGTTTAAGACGCTGCACGATTTTGTCGAGCGCGTGGACTCGAGCCAGGCAAACCGTCGTGTGATCGAATCGCTGATCAAGGCAGGCGCCTTCGACTCCACGGGGTATCCGCGTCGCCAGATGATGCACTTTGTGGACAAGAACAACCCCGAGAACATCATCGATGCCGCGGTAAAGCGCCAGAAGGACCGCGCGAGCGGCCAGACGTCGTTCTTCGATATGTTTGGCGACGTTGAGGGCTCGGGCTTTGAGGTGAGCGTGCCCGAGCCGGATGGCCAGGAGTGGGACCGCCACCTTAAGCTGAGCCAAGAGAAAGAGGTTCTGGGCATCTATGTCTCGGACCACCCGCTGCGCCCGTTTGAGTATGCGCTAGCCAAGGCGCGCGACTTCTCGTTCTCGCAGATCGATACCGGTTACGAGGTGCAGAATCCTACGGGCGGCACCATCAACCAGGAGATTCCCGAGGGCAAGGCGCTGTGGTGGGCCGGCATGGTCTCGAGCGTGTCCAAGCGCGTGACCAAAAACGGCG
>URBS01000090.1 GCA_900546085.1 uncultured Collinsella sp. | reverse complement strand
CCCGTCACCGAATTGGTAACGGGCTTCTCAGATTCTGTGGTGCCCCCAGCGGGATGTCCGCGTGCGGCTGGCGCCGCCCGCTCTCGCTGCGTCGCTTCGCTCCTTGCGTGCTGCGCTGGAAAACGCTTGCGCGTTTTCTCAGCTCCGCACCCTGTCGGGTTCGAATCCCATGCGCTGGGCCCAAACAAAAACGGTCCCCTTGCGAGGACCGTTTCCAATTCAATGGTGGGCGATGAGGGATTCGAACCCCCAGCCTTGTGCGTGTAAAGCACCTGCGCTAACCGTTGCGCCAATCGCCCGTGCGGAGAGAGTATAGCAAAACAATTGCCTCATTCATCTCATATCCATTAAAGGTAACTGGCGCGTGTCACAGCGGAGCTGATTCAGTTGAGATTGCCTGAACATTCCGCCCCTCTTTACGCCCTCGGGTATACTCAAAAGCTACTGATTCGATTTGATGCCCAGCAACAGCAGAGGGGATAGTATATGTGCGGTTTTGTCGGTTTTGTCGGTGGGACGGATAACCAATCCGAGGTGCTCACCAAGATGATGGACCGCATCGTCCATCGCGGTCCCGACATGGGCGGTCAGTTTATCGACGGCCGCGTTGCCCTCGGCTTCCGTCGCCTGTCGATCCTCGACCTGACCGAGGCCGGCGCTCAGCCCATGGCCAACGAGGACGGTAGCGTCGTCATTGTCTTCAACGGCGAGATCTACAACTTCCAAGAACTCCGTTCCGAGCTCGAGGCCAAGGGCTACAAGTTCCACTGTGGCGCCGACACCGAGAGCCTCCTACACGGCTACGAGGAGTGGGGCGAGGCCGTCCTCGATCGCCTGCGCGGTATGTACGCCTTCGTCATCTGGGACAAAAAGAAGAACAAGCTTTTTGGCGCCCGCGACATCTTTGGCATCAAGCCGCTCTACTACTATCCCATGGCCGATGCGGGCGACGGCGCTCCGGGCGTGCTCTTCGGTTCCGAGATCAAGAGCTTCCTGGACTACCCGCACTTCCACAAGGCGGTCAACAAAAAGGCCCTGCGTCCGTACATGACGCTGCAGTATTCGGCAACCGAGGAGACCTTCTTCGAGGGTGTCTACAAGCTGCCGCCGGCGCATTACTTTACCGTCGATATCCCGACCGGCAAGATGAACATCGAGCGCTACTGGGATTGCGATTACTCTGCCGTCGAGAAGCCGTTCGAGGAGTACGTCGACGAGCTGGACGAGGTCGTGCACGAGAGCGTCGAGGCCCATCGCATCGCCGACGTTAAGGTCGCGTCGTTCCTCTCCGGCGGCGTCGACTCCAGCTACATCGCCGCTTGCCTCATGCCCGACAAGACCTTCTCGGTGGGCTTTGACTACAAGAACTTCAACGAGACCAACTACGCCAAGGAACTTTCTGACAAGCTCGGCGTCGAGAATGTCCGCAAGATGATAACCGCCGACGAGTTCTTCGGTGCGCTCGAGGACATCCAGTATCACATGGACGAGCCGCAGTCCAACCTGTCTTCCGTGCCGCTGTGGTTCTTGGCCGAGATGGCCCGCAAGGACGTCACCGTCGTGCTTTCGGGCGAAGGCGCCGACGAACTCTTTGGCGGCTACGCCTACTACGAGGACACGGTCCCAGTCCGCAAGTACAAAAAGATGGTGCCGCTGCCCATCCGTCGCGCGCTCGGTAACCTGGCGCTGCATATGCCGTACTTCAAGGGACATAACTTCCTGGTCAAGGGTGCCGAGATCCCCGAGAAGTCGTTCCTGGGACAGGCTCTGGTATGGCCGGAGCGCGAGGTCGACGGCGTGCTCAAGCCCGAGTACAACACCGGCGATGGCGCCTTCGAGCTTGCCGCTCCCATCTATGCGCGCGTGAAAGGTCAGCCCGAGCTGGTCAAGAAGCAGTACCTGGACATGAACATGTGGCTCCCGGGCGACATTCTGCTCAAGGCCGACAAGATGTGCATGGCGCACTCGCTGGAGCTGCGCGTGCCCTTCCTGGACCGCAAAGTCATGGAGTTCGCCGAGCATATTCCCGACCGCTACCGCATCAACGAGAACGGCAACAAACAGGTACTCCGCCACGCTGCCAACAAGTCGCTGCCCGATGAGTGGGCCACCCGTCCCAAGGTGGGCTTCCCGGTGCCGATTGTCTACTGGCTGCGCGAGCAAAAGTGGTACGACTATGTCAAGGAGTACTTCACCGCGCCGTGGGCAAGCGAGTTCTTCGATACCGACGAGCTCATGCACCTGCTCGATCTGCACTTTGCGGGCAAGGGCGATTTCCAGCGCAAGATCTATACGCCGCTCGTGTTCCTGGTGTGGTACAAGCGCTTCTTTATCGACGAGGACCAGCCCGCTGTTCAGGCTGCCTAGCCTCGGCTTACGAACGCCTGCGCGTAACGGCTCCTTCGGGAGCCGTTTTTGCGTGGGTGCGTTTCAGTTACTATAAAAACCGTCCCTGCCAAGTGGCTGAGAAAGGTGAAAGATGCACCATTCGGATTCCGCGACCGTGACCACGGTCGATACGCTTGCCAAGCTTCTCGACGTGTGCGGCGAGCTGCGCGCATCAGAGCAGGTTGACGAGCGTGCCGTGACCGGCTGCTCGTTTGATTCGCGCGCGGTCTCGGCAGGTGACGTGTTCTTTTGCAAAGGCGCTGCCTTTAAGCCCGCGTTTTTGAGCATGGCGCTCGATGCGGGCGCCGTCGCATTTGTGTGCGAAGAGTCGCTGGTCGAGTCTCTGGAGCCGCTGGCGCAGGAGAGCGGTTCTGCGATGCTGGTTGTTGATAGCGTTCGCACGGCCATGGCCCTGTTGCCGCCGGAGGTCTACGACCGTCCCGACCACGACGTCAAGATCGTGGGCATCACCGGTACCAAGGGAAAGACCACGGCCGCTTTTATGCTTCAGTCCATCATCAAGGCAGCGGGCGAGTCCTGCGGCATGATCGGCTCGGTGAGTACCGACGATGGTATCGAGTGCTACGAGAGCACCAATACCACGCCAGAGGCCCCCGAGGTCTGGCGCCATATCGCCAACTGCCGTGAGTCCGGTCGCCAGTCCATGGTCATGGAGGTCTCGAGCCAGGCGCTCAAGTACCAACGCGTCGAGAATCTGCCGTTTGACGTGGCGTGCTTCCTCAACATCGGGCGTGACCACATCTCGCCGATCGAACACCCCACGTTTGAGGATTATTTTGAGAGCAAACTCAGGATCTTTGACCAGGCAAAGACCGCCGTGGTGAATCTGGGCACCGAAGAGGTTGACCGTGTGCTGGAGGCAGCGTCGACGGCCGAGCGCTTGGTGACCGTTGGCGTCGAGCATCCCGAGGCAAGCCTGTGGGCAAGCGATGTCCGCGTGGTCGGCTTTAACATCGAGTTTAACCTGCATGGCCTGTGTGCCGACGAGTCCGAGGCGGGGGAGAAGGTCCTGCTGGGCATCGCGGGCGACTTTAACGTGGAAAACGCGCTGGTCGCTATCGCCGCTGCGCACGAGATCGGCATCGGTATCGAGGCTATCAAGAAGGGCCTCTCCAAACTGCGTGTGCCGGGCCGTATGGAGGTCGTGGAGTCGAAGGACGGCCGCGTGATCTGCGTCGTTGACTATGCGCACAACCAGCTTTCGTTCCGTTCGCTTTTCTCGTCGGTCAAGCGCGCGTTTCCCACTAGTCCAGTCATTGCAGTGTTTGGCGCTGCCGGCGGCAAGGCGCAGGAGCGCCGTGAGCAGCTTCCGCGCGAGGCCGCACCATATTCTGATCTGCTGATCTTTACCAACGAGGATCCGGCTCACGAGGACCCGATGAAGGTCTGTCGCGAGCTTGCCGAGCATGTTCCCGACGATACGCCGAACAAGATCATCCTCGACCGCGAAGCCGCTGTGCATGCGGCGTTCAAGGCGGCGCGCGAGGAGTACGTCAACCCCGATGCTCCCACCATTGTCTTGCTGCTGGCAAAGGGTGACGAGGAGCTCATGCACGTGGGCGACGAGTTCGTGCCCATCGAGAGCGACCTTTCGCTGGCCAATCGCCTGATCGATGTTACCCAGTTTGACTAATGAACCATGATGGCGGCGGCGCCCTGAGTGCGCTGTCGCCATAAGCGTGTTCCCTCAATCAAAACATGCCGTCCAAGTCCAAACCCTTCTACGTAATGGAGTGACCATGTCCCACAATACCCTGCCGACCGTCGCTGAGCTTTCGGGCGAGATGCGCGAGCGTCTTGCCAAGGTTAAGTACGTCTTTACCGACCTGGACGCCACCATGCTCGCGCCCGGCTCGTGCGTGCTGCGCGACAACGACGGCAATCCCTCGACCAAGCTCGTCGAGGCTGTCGTGGCACTTGCCCGCGCCGGCATTCAGGTGGTCCCCACCTCGGGCCGCAACCGCACCATGATCCACGAGGATGCGCGCGTGCTCGGCCTCAACTCCTACATCGGCGAGATGGGTGGCCTGGTCATGTACGATCTCAAGGCCAACGATTGGGAGTATCTGACCGGCGATATGCCCTACGACCCCGCCTGCGGCCTCACGCCGCATCAGGTGATCGAGCAGACTGGCGTGTGCGAGAAGATTCTCGCCCGCTGGCCGCATAAGATCGAGTACCACAACGACATGTCGACTGGCTACAAGTACCGCGAGGTCACCGTCGGCATGCGCGGCGATGTGCCCGACGACGAGGTCCAGGCCATCCTGGACGAGGCCGGCTGCGGTCTGGTCTGGGCCTGCAACGGCCACCTGACACATCTGTCCAAGCCGACGACGCTCGAGCTCGAACGCGTCGAGGATGGCCGCGCGTTTAACATCAATCCCGCCGGCCTCAACAAGGGCGTTGCCATCGCACGTTTCTGCGAGCACCTGGGTATCGAGCGCGAGGAGACGCTGGCGCTCGGTGATTCCGAGTCCGATTTCTACATGGCCGACCACGTTGGCACGTTCTGTTTGGTCGAGAACGGCCTGACCAGCGCCGGCGCGCCCGAGTTCCTGGACGCTTGCGATAACGCTTACGTCACGCGCGGCAAGATTGTCGACGGCTGGGTGGCAACGGCCGAGCTGCTGGTCGCGGCTCGTTCGTAGCGCGGTCCTATCGTTCTGAGCCATATCTTTTCGAGAGAGAATCTGGTGAGGTAATGTCCGATATCGAGAATCTGGCCGGGGACACGCGCCCCATTGGCGTGTTCGACTCGGGCCTGGGCGGTCTGACGGTTGCGCGCGCCATTGCGACGGCGTTGCCGCACGAGTCCGTCTACTACTTTGGCGACACCAAGCGCTGCCCCTACGGCACCCGCACCGAGGACGAGGTGCGATCGTTTGCGCTGCAGGCAGGCCGCTGGCTGTCGAAGCACGACGTCAAGATCATGGTCATCGCCTGCAACACGGCGACTGCAGCGGCCTTGCGTTTGGCCCAGCAGGTGCTCGACGTTCCCGTCATCGGTGTGATTGCGCCGGGCGCACGCGCGGCAATCAACAGCACCCGCACGCGCCGGGTGGGCGTGCTCGCCACCAACCTCACCATTCGCTCAGGCGCTTACACGCGTGCCATTCAGGACCTGGATGCCGGCGTCGACGTATACGGCTGCCCGGCTTCGAGTTTTGTCGAGGTTGTCGAGCACGAGCTCGCCTCGGGTGCGCATCTGCAGGAGCAGTGGCTCGAGAACGAGGACATCTTGCGCTGGTGGGTGCCACGGTTGAGCCGCTGCGCGACCACGGTATCGATACCGTGGTGCTCGGCTGTACGCATTTTCCGCTGTTGGTGGGACCTATCCGCCATGCGCTGGGGCCTGGGGTGCGCGTCGTGAGTTCCGCCGAGGAGACCACGCGCGAGCTGACCGATATCCTCACGCGCCGCGAGCAGCTGGCGGGCGACGCCGCCGAGCCGCAGCATCGCTTTGCCACTACGTCTGACAACATTGCCGAGTTTGCGGTGGCGGGTAGCTTTATCTTTGGCCAGCCGCTCAAAAGCATCGAGCATGTCGATATCGACGAACTGAAATAGATATAAGGTCACCGACCAAAGGCCCACGTTCGCCTTTTGCCGAAAGGATTTTTCTATGGAGTATATGCAGGTCAATCGCGCCAACGGCCGTGCCGCCGATGAGTTGCGCCCCATCAAGCTTACTCGCGGCGTCATGAAGCATGCCCACGGTTCGTGCCTGGCCGAGTTTGGCGATACGCGCGTGCTGTGCGCTGCCACCATCGAGGAGGGCGTGCCGGGCTGGCGCAAGGGCGCCAAGGCTGGTTGGGTAACGGCGGAGTACGCCATGCTGCCGGCATCGACCGGTAAACGCTGCAAGCGCGAGCACGCCAACCGCAAGGGTCGCTCCATGGAGATTGAGCGTCTGATCGGCCGTAGCCTGCGCACCGTCGTCAACATGAAGGCGCTCGGCGAGTATACCGTTACCGTCGACTGCGACGTGATTCAGGCAGACGGCGGCACGCGAACGGCGAGTATTACCGGCGCCTGGGTGGCGCTGCACGACGCCCTTGCCATGTGGGTCGAGGCGGGTAAGCTCGAGCGCATCCCGCTCACGGGCCAGGTCGCCGCGATTTCCATGGGCGTTGTCGACGGCAATACCCTGCTCGACCTGGACTATTCCGAGGACAGTCACGCCGAGGTCGACATGAACCTTGTCGCCACCGATACCGGTGAGATGATCGAGCTCCAGGGCACGGGCGAGCAGGCGCCCTTCGACCGCAAACGCCTCAATGCCCTGCTCGATTTGGGCGACAAGGGCATTGCCGAGCTCATCGAGCTCCAGCGCCAGGCCCTCGCCTAACCTGCCAAAAAGGGACAGGTTTATTTTGGCAGGTTTTATCTGGGAAAACGTCGAAGTATAAGACTGCCGCTGATTAAGAGGGGAGAGAGGCCGAAGCCTCGCCGTCCTCGACACGGCATTGCTGTAGAGACAAGGAGACCACTCATGGCACTTGAGAAGATCGACATCGACACTCTCGATCCGGCGGCGACCATCGTCGTGGCAACGGGCAACGCCCATAAGCTCACCGAGATTGAGGCCATTTTGGGCAAGGTTATGCCCGAGGTTCGCTTTGTGGCGCTCGGCCAGCTGGGCGATTTTGAGGACCCCGAGGAAAACGGCACGACGTTTTTGGAGAACGCCATCATCAAGGCCCAGGCTGCGGTCGAAGAGACGGGCCTTATGGCCATCGCCGACGATTCGGGCTTGGTCGTCGATGCTCTGGACGGCGAGCCGGGTGTGTATAGCGCGCGCTATGCGGGCGTGCACGGCGATGATGCCGCCAACAATGCCAAGCTCCTCGTTAACCTGGAAGGCGTGGCAGACGAGGACCGCACCGCACGCTTTATGAGTGTCGTCGCGCTCATCGACACGGACGGTTTGGTCACCTATGGTGAGGGCGCCTGCGAGGGCGTTATCGCGCACGAGGGCCGCGGCGATCACGGCTTTGGCTACGACCCGCTGTTCCTGCCGGTCGACACGCCGGGCAAGACCATGGCCGAGCTGACGGCGGACGAGAAGAACGCCATCAGTCATCGATTCCATGCGCTCGAGCACCTATCCGCCAAACTGACGGGCGAGGAGTAGACCGTGCGTGCGGTGGTGCAGCGCGTGCTCAATGCCGGCGTGACAGTCGACGGCGAGTGCGTGGGCAAAATTGGGCGCGGCTATCTGGTGCTGCTGGGCGTGGGCCACGGCGACACGCGCGCCGAGGCCGATAAGCTGTGGGGCAAGCTCCGGGGCTTGCGCATTAACGAGGACGAGAACGGCAAGACCAACCTGGCACTTGCCGATGTCGACGGCGAGGTTCTCGTGGTGTCGCAGTTCACGCTGTTCGCCGATTGCCGTCACGGCCGCCGCCCATCGTTTACGGATGCCGGCGCCCCCGATGTCGCCAACGAGCTCTACGAGTACTTCCTGACGCTTGTGCGCGAGGACGTCGAGCACGTAGCGCATGGCATCTTCGGCGCCGACATGAAGGTCGACCTCGTCAACGACGGTCCATTCACCATCGTCTTGGACACCGATAGTCTGTAAGTAGTCAATTTGGGACGGGGCTTATTTAGCTACTTGCGCGTGGTCGCAACAGGGTGCTATAGTATTAGAGTTTTGTCTATCTTAGGGGTATTATCCCCTTTTTGAATTGCACCTTCTGGAGGCCCTGTTCATGGAAGAGATGGAAGTCAATCACGTCGACGACATCCACGAGAAGCTGACCGATATGGTGGGCGATCGCGTTAAGGTGAAGGCCAACATGGGCCGCACCCGCGTCGTCGAGCGCATGGGCACCATCAAGAGCGTCCATCCGGCAGTCTTTATCGTCGAGGTCGACGAGCGCCGTGGCCGCAAGTCGCGTCAGTCCTACCAGTATATTGATGTTCTCACCGGCCAGGTCGAGCTGTTCGACCCCGAGAGCGGCGAGCACATTTTTACCCCGCTCGGCAATCAGCTCGAGGAGCACTAGCGGTGACCGATTGGTCCCTGACCCTTTCCGCGCCGGCAAAGATCAACCTCTATCTGGGGGTTCATGCCGAGCGTGACGACCGCGGCTACCATAAGGTCGATTCCCTGATGGCAGCCGTCGGTCTTGTCGATACCGTGACGGTTACGCCGGCGCAGGCGCTGACCGTCCAGACGATTCCGGCATCCGACTTTCCCATGCAAAAGAATACGGCGTATCGGGCTGCGGTTGCTATGGCCGAGCATTATGGTCGCGAGGCAAACATCTGCGTGACGATTGAGAAGCGCATTCCATTGTGCGCCGGCTTGGGCGGCCCCTCGACGGATGCGGCCGCGGTCATTGTTGCCTTGGCGGAGCTCTGGGGAATTGATCGCACCGACCCCGCGCTCGACGACATTGCACGGGGCATTGGCGCTGACGTTCCCTTCTTTTTGCATGCCAGCCCTGCGTTTTACGTGGGTGGGGGAGACGTGCTGGCCACCGAGTACCCCGTACTACCTGCGACACCCGTCGTGCTGGTCAAGCCGCGCGAGGCAAGCGTTTCAACAATTGAAGCCTATCGACGTTTTGACGAGGCCCCAGTGCCTGCAGACAAGCCCGGCGCGATAGCTTCTGCCTTGCGTGCTGGTGATGCCGAGACGGCATATGCGCTCATCCATAACAACCTGGGTGTCATTTCCGCACAGATGGAGCCGCAGATTCAAACGGTGCTCGCTTGGCTGCGTAAACAGGACGGCGCCGTTGCTGTAGATGTG
>URBS01000089.1 GCA_900546085.1 uncultured Collinsella sp. | reverse complement strand
AAGCCACGAAGTGCACTTACACCCGAAGCAAATAGAATCGCAAAGACAATCGCCCAGTTCTTGCAGCCAAATACCGGAATATGAACGATCGCATGGTCATGCATAACAACGAAATAACCCAGAACAACCACCAGAGGCAGTACCATGAGCAGCGACTGGATCAACACCTTATGACGGCGACCGTCTTGCGCGCCACCCCGTATTGAGCATACGAATACGGCAATCCAGATCACCAATACGGCAGCAAACGAAACAAGACAAACGACGTTCGAGATCATCGCATAACCAGCAGTTGAGCAAATGGCGAACAGCTGCGGGCTCATGCAATAAAACTCCTTCAAAATCTGAGGCCAGTCAGCTTGGGGCAACAGTGACGAAGCCCCATGCGCAGACCAAAGGCCCATCTCGCCCAGAACGTTCGAAAAGACCTCGTTCCAACCCAGTACAAATGCCGCGACAACCCATTTCATCGCCCAGGTAAACACAAACGAAAGCCCAAACCCAAAGAGCGCCTGCATCATCGTGACGACGCAGCGCTTGGGGCGCTCACCCTCGGGGAGCGCAATGAAGGCGAAAAAGCAATGCAGGGCGACAACTGCGGCAGGAATCGTTAAAAAGTCAAGAAACGAAAACACGGCGCCCGTCGCTATCGACCAAAGGACGAGGCGGCTTGTAAAAGCCCGTGCGTTCGGAGCCGATTCCAAACGAAGGCTCATACAAGACATCATGATGAGCGCCACAAAGAACGAGATGCACAGCAGTAGATCACCGATAAAATTGAAAAACAGATTGGTCGAGAACAACAGGATTACAAGGAAACCCAACGTCACTGGCTTTGAAAACCGCTTCCGCAAGGCAACGTAAGCGCAAGCGGAGCCGACAATCGCCAGAGCAGCCGCAGGCACCACGACCACATCGATACCGCCAATATACAGGCAGACATTCGTAAGTAGCTGCCATCCATGCCAATACCGGTAGTACTGCTGATGCGTAATCCCGCCGGCTTTCGTAACGTCATCAATCTCGGCAACGGTCATCGTCTTAAACGGAGAACCTTGGTCCTTTTGCTGTGTGACTTCAATGATAAAGCGATTGTTATCAAAGCAAACAGGACCAGCTGCAACACGGTGGTCGTAGACATACATGTCAGACAACAGAGCCGAGGACTCCGAACCCTGCGCATGCGACTCGATAACGGACCGCGGAAGACAATTTGCCACCGTATTGCTCAAGACAAATGAGACCTGAAGAACCAAAAACAGCAACATGGCCTTGATGGGGAGGCTATCGGCAAAGGAGGTTAAACGAGTTTTATTCACGGGTCATCCAAACAGAAAGATTGCGTCCACAGGAATCGGCACCTATGTAATACCACAATGCGCGCATGCAATCTCGCTACGCCCACACGTCAACCAGGCTTGTAGCAAACGTTCTTGGTGATTAGCGGAACATTACCCGCGGGCGCCCGCCTACGCTTACAATAGTCGTGTCCCATGGGACACGTTGTTAATTCCGCAGGGCCGATACGCTGCCCACGCGAAAGGATATTCTCGTTCATGACTTCAACCCTTCCCGCTCCCATCGATAAGCTCGCCATTGTCGTCGTTACGTACAAGCGCCAGGAACTCCTGGCCAACTTGTTCGACTCCATGACCGAGCTTACGGCAGCGCCCTGGCGCATCGTGATCGTCGATAACGAAAATTCGCGCGAGACCGAGGCCATGTGCACCGCATTCAACGAGCGCCTGGCCAACCTGTGGGGCGTCGACACCGATCTGCCCGACGCAAAGGGCGGCACCGACCGTGTCATCTACGCCCCGCAGCTCGAAAACGGCGGCGGTGCGGGTGGCTTCTCCGCTGGCACTAAATGCGCCTACGATCTGGGAGCCCAGTGGTTCTGGGTCATGGACGACGACGTGCTCGTCATCCCCGAAGGCATCGAGCGCTTGGCCAAGTGGACCGACCGCTACGATGTTATCCAGGGTTCGCGCCTGGACTTTGACGGCGGCGCCTTCTTTTGGCAGTACCAGCTCATCCTTTCGCTCGGCATCCCTAACCCCATCGCCAAGTGGGATCTGGGTCCCGAGGGCTACCGCACCATGAACCAACTGTGCTTTGAGGGCGGCATGTTCTCGCGCCGTGTGGTCGACAAGATTGGCCTGCCCGACGCGCGCTTCTTTATCTACGGCGACGATGCCTGCTACGGCTACGTAGCCAGCCAGCACTTCCCTGCCGCCGTGGTCGCCGACGTGGTGCTCAAGCGCGCCCGCGCCGTCTCTAACTGGGATATCGCCGGCAAACGACAGCTCAACTCCACGAGCGACACCAACCGCTACTACATCATGCGCAACCGAGGCTTCCTCGCTCGCTATATGCAGATCTACGGTGACTACCACCCCATGCTGTTCCGCCTGGGCAATGCCGCGACCTTCTGCAAGGAATTCATTCGTCTGGCAGCAGTCGACAAATGCTTTAAGACCGGCATTCCGGCGCTGCGCCGTGGCATGAAGGACGCCCGCAAGATCGTAAAGGATCCCAACTGGAAGCCCATGCCGCCCATGAAGGATACCGAGTAACGGAAGACGGAAACACCTCGGCGCTTAAAGCCGTTGGCACACCGCAGCCACATGCTGCCCGTCAAATCCAAACCCCCAGCGCATGCGACCCACGCCGGGTCGCGGCACACGGATTTCGTCGATGCCGTCGCGCTCTATGTCGAGCAGCGCCTGCACGGCCAGCAATTCCAACCCTAGCGCGTCCACACCGGGGTCAAACATCATGTTGATCGAAATCAGCGGGCGCTCATCGAGCATGCCGATCGTGTCTGCCATGTCGAGCACGGCGCCCGTAGGAAAAACCTGGATGTCCCAGCGATCCGCGCCACACTTTCGCCTCGAGGCGGGATTGGCATAGCCCGGCAATCCAAAGCAGAGTCCTTGCAAGAGCAGATGATATGGCAACGGCGCATCTGGGTCGGTCGCACCGATTCCCGCATCTCCCAGGATGCGGTCTAGCGCCTGCTTCACCGTATCCTCGTCCCCGCGGCACAGCCCATCGCGAAACGCATCGACGTCTCGAATGTCTTCGGCAGCGCACTCAAACCACTCGATAATCACTAGACGCAAGGCCTGGCGAAGCTCGTTATTGGGCAATCGCAAAGCACGGAGGCGATCGCCATGCTCTGGCTCCTCAGTCATATCCGTCGTGAGAAAACCGGACAGATACAGCGCTGTCCACATGTCATCGTCAGGCGAGACATCTGGCTCTGCAGTGCCCAAACAAAGCGGGACCTCAGCGCACCCATGGGCCTCGAGCAAATCAAACAAGACCGAAAGGCGGTCGAGATTCCACCCAGCAACTACCCTACTCAGGCAATCGGCATATCCATACAGATCGGCACGCACAGGCGCCGTGCAGCCTCGGCCCAGAAAACCGATCACACGCTCTGGACTCGAGCAATAGGCCCTGCCAAACCGATACCCCTCGAGCCATTCACGCGCATCATCCAGGTATTCCTCGTGCCCAGCATGATTCAAAAGAGGCTCGACCTCAGCATCCGAAAAACCGAAACATCGGTCACACCACGCCGACAGCGGCGTCGTCAGACAATACGAGCAGCCGCGCGAAGAAAGCGCCGCTTCGGCAGGACCGGGACACTCCCCCATCAGACACGTCAGCCGCAACGAATCGCGCGCAGTGGCAATGGCGTCAAACAGCACACGGTCAAGTAATTCTGCCGGATCGGCGTCGGAAGCGTCCCTCGCGCTCGCACGGCGAGACCACGCCGCATCGTACCCATCAACGAGCAATACAACCTGCTCATCGCAGGCAACCTCCAGCAGCTCTATGAGCACACCGAGCACCGAGTCAACCTCGTCCGCGCTCGCCACGCCACGCGCGACACGTTCGATGTGACGCACCTTATCTCGAGCTAAATCCGGAGCCTCCAAGAGCGCCAACAAGCGAGCGCACTCGCCCGAAAGGGCATCGCGCACGACGCCGGCAATAGCGGGGCCACGCCTCGCGACGCCAGAAAAGTCCAGCGATATCACCGGATAGCAAGCATACTCATCCCGATAGCGCCCGCCGTTCGCATCCCAAATCTGAGCATCGGCAAACAAACGCTGACCAGAGCGACCGACCGCTGGACGCTCCAGAAAAGCCCTAAGCATCGACAAGTTCATGCTCTTGCCAAAACCCTCGGGTCGACAGCACACCACAACGGACGCGTCGCAGTCCAACACATCGGCAATAAACATGGTCTTGTCAACCAGCATGCAGCAACCAAGGGCCTCCGCATAGTCGTGCATGCCAATGGGCAAAACCGCATCGTCGGCACAGCCGATCAAGCGCACGCCAAAGCCAGCAGCACAATCAACATTTGCCTGTTCAGACACCAAAACGTTCCCCCTAAATCGCTGCACGATGCCAATTGTAATGACCGCCTCGCGCGTACCGACGACGCCGTGCGAACATATCGGGCAACGGTAGCAACAAGAGGTGTGAGGGGGCATAACTAATCGTTGCACAACAAAACGGGGCCCGATGCATTCGCACCGGACCCCGTCCCAACTCTTTAGTTATCTAGCAACCAAGAGGCTACTCCTCCGAGCCGTCCTCCCCAGAAGCTTTCTTCTGCTGATCGAGCTTATGCTTACCACTTACGATAGACGTAGCGCCCAGTGTGGCCAAGCTCGCGCTGGCAAGGCTCGCCATCACAATCAGATCGCCCGTCTTGGGCATGTTACCGCCCGAAGACTTGGTAGTTGTAGTCGTCGTGATCGTGGTGGTCACCGTTTTGGAGCCATTTTGCTCCTGGACCTGGTCATCGGTGTTGCCCTTACCGCTGTTCTCGCCCTGCTGCTTTCCGCCCTCGGTCTTGCTCTCGTCCTCGTCCTTCTTCTGTTCGAACTTGTCGCTCTTCTCCTCAGAGCTAGAACCCTTATCGGATTCGGTCTTCTCGGAAGCCTTGTCCTTGGAGTCGCCCTTTGCGGATTCGATCTTTTCCGTGGAAACCTGATCAGAGTTGCCCTTGTTCTGGGTCGAGCCGTTATTGACGCCAGCCATCAGCGAAGAGCCCAGCGTAGAACCAAGCTGCACGGAGAAAGAAGGCTTCTTGTCCGGCGAAGCAACGGGAGCGTCCGGCGCCTTATTCGAGTCATCCTTGGAAGCATCGGAATCAGGGGTTGCGTTAGAGCCGGAGCCGTTGTTAGAGCCGGTGCCAACGGACGAATCGCTCGAGCCGGTGGATGAGTTAGAGGTGCCAGCGCCGGTCGAACCAGAAGCGTCGCTGTCCGTATTGCCGGCAGAGCTTGAAGACGAATCGCCCGCAGCAGAGCCGTTTGAATCGGTGCCGTTCGAGGTAGAGCCGTTGTTGGTAGTGCCACCAGCAAAGCCATCACCGTCAGCATCGGTCGAGGGCGCATCCATCCTGTCATCATTGGCATCGTCACTCGCGTCGTCATTCGAATCAGGTGTCGGCGAGGGCGCCGGCGTGGGCTCGGGCTGCACGGGCGTTACAGCGGCAGCGGCCTCGTCCTCGGCGATATAAACCAAGCAGTCCTTCAGCTCGTTGCGGTAGCGGTTCTTCCAGCCCTCATGATACTGGGGCTGGCTCGAATACTTGGTCGCCACGTTATTGACCACACTGTTGGAAAGCGCCGTCACAAACTCGCGGTCGGACATATCGTTGGAGAGATTCGCCCAACGGAAGAAGTCCCTGCAGCCACCGGTGCCGCACATGTTGGTGATGCTCCACACCATGCCCTTAACGCAATCGGCACGGCCCGAAATATCAATGCCCAGGCCACTCTTGAGCCACGCCTCGGTCACCGCATAGTACGAGTTGTACGCATAGGCATCTTGAAGAGCTGAGAACTCAACAGGATCGATGTTATAAGCGCCCTGGAAGGCCTCCTGCGCAATACGGCCCAACTCGGTGAGCTGGCCGTTCTCGTACATGACATTGCTCATGTTGGAAATCTCGCTGCCGCGATCAATCGCATCCTTGAGCATGCTGTATTTTTCGGGGTTGTAGTTGTAGGCCTGCTTCATAAACGGAATGAGCGACCAACGACGGTCGAACTGGTAATAACCCAGCGCGTTATAACCGTCACCGTACGAAAAGCCCTGGTTATAGTTGCCGTGACTCTCATATTTGGTGAAGTACTTCATCTCGGGAGTCACGTTAACAAACGAAACGCCCTGGACCGACCTCAGCACGCCCGAAAAGGACTGCTGGGTATAGAGACCCTTATCGATATCGGTCGCATCCGAGGCAACGCCCGGCGTGGGCTCCTCGGCAGCGGCGGGTGCCGGCGCGGAAACGGCGCCAAACGAAAGCGCCAGCGTCAGGCCCGCGACAATAGCAGAATGCTTGGGCTGCATAAGATCCTCCCTGCATTGGTGTAGTTAAAGTGCAGTTTGCAAAGGTAGATTTAAGTATTGCAGCTCGCCCGTTGTTGCACAACAACCGCTCGGCAAACGGCAACAACCCTCCGCGAAATCTTAAGGAATTGCGCTCAACCTACAGCTTAATGTCAAAGTCAATCTCGGGGACGGCAGCAAGGTCGGCCAACGTCACGCCGTCGACGTACTTTTCGATCACGTCGTCCAGACCGCGCCAGAATTTGACGGTCGAGCAAAGATCGCTGCGGGCGCAGCTGTTGTCGATGCCATCGCACGCCACCGGAGCCGTGCTGCCCTCGACGGCGCGCAGGATGTCGCCAGCACGCACCTCGGAGGGATCCTTGGCCATCATGTAGCCGCCGCCCTTGCCGCGCACGCTCTTAAGCAGGCCCGCCTTCATAAGCGGACGAACCAGCTGCTCCAAATACTTTTGCGAGATATGTTCGCGGTCGGCGACCTCGCGCAGGGCAATCTTGCCCTCGGCGTCGCCCAGCGCCGCGATATAGATCATCAGCCGGAGGGCATAGCGGCCCTTGGAAGAAATGAGCATACCTACCCTCCCATTGCATCTGGGACAACATAACCAAGTTTGTTTGTCCCAAATCTTAAGTAAGTGGGACAAACACAACAGGTTATTTTGTCCCAGAATTTGAAAAGTCGAGTGGATTAGTCGGGTTTTCCCTTGACTAACGCCGAACCCATAGTAACTTTATTCCGAGAAGATTCCTAGGGTTTAGCACACCTATGAGTACACCATATACAGAGAGGGACAGCATGAGCGCAAATCCGCTGCTTTCCATCGAAGGTCTGACCGCCTCCGTGGACGAGAAGACCATCCTCCACAACGTCAACCTCAACGTCGCCGCCGGCGAGACCCACGTGCTGATGGGCCCCAACGGCGCCGGCAAGTCCACCCTCGGCCACCTGGTCATGGGCGACCCCGTTTACACGGTCAACGACGGCCGCATCGTCTTTGACGGCCAGGACATCACCGGGCTCACCACCGACAAGCGCTCGCGCGCCGGCCTGTTCCTGAGCTTCCAGGCCCCGGTCGAGATCCCCGGCGTGCCACTGTCGAGCTTTTTGCGCGCCAGTATCGCCGGCCGCCCCGGCCTGGAGATGAAGGGCAAGGAATTCCGTCGTCGCGTCAAGGAGCTCGCGGCCGAGCTCAACATGGATACCGCCTACCTCAACCGCGAGCTGGGCGTGGGCTTCTCGGGCGGCGAGAAGAAGAAGGTCGAGATGCTCCAGCTCCTGTTGCTGCAGCCCAAGCTCGCCATCCTCGACGAGACCGACTCGGGCCTGGACGTCGACGCGCTTTCCACCGTCAGCCACGGCATGGACGCCTACCGCAAGAGCTGCGACGGCTCCATGCTCATCATCACGCACAACACGCGCATCCTGGAGCACTTGGATGTCGACCGCGTCCACGTTATGGTCAAGGGTCATATCGTGCGCGAGGACGACGCCTCGCTCATCCCCTGGATCGACAAGAACGGTTTTGAGACCTTCGAGCGCGAGGCCGCCGAGCAGCGCGCCCAGGCCGAGGCCGCCGCTGCCGGGCAGCAGGCGTAAAGGGGCGACGCAATGACCAAGAACCGCACCGAGGTCGCGGACATCGACCGCAGCCTCTACGACTTCACTTATGGCGAGGAGGGATTCGAGCGCCTGGACGCCGGCATTACGCCCGACATCGTGCGCGAGATCAGCGCCAAGAAGGACGAGCCACAGTGGATGCTTGACCTGCGCCTCAAGTCCCTCAAGATCTTCAACCGCTTCCCCGATCCGACGTGGGGCCCCTCCATCGAGGGCCTGGACATGGACAACATCGTCACCTACGTCAAGCCCAACACCGACCAAAAGCACGACTGGGAGTCGGTGCCCGACGACATCAAGAACACCTTTGAGCGCCTGGGCATCCCCGAGGCCGAGCGTAGCTACCTGGCGGGCGTCGGCGCGCAGTATGACTCCGAGCTCGTCTACCACAACATGCAGGACACCGCATCCAAGATGGGTATCGTCTACTCCGGCATCGAGGAGGCCCTGCACGACCCGCAGTGGGAGCCGCTCATCCACGAGAAGTTTATGACGCTTATCCCGCCCACCGACCACAAATTTGCGGCCCTGCACGGTGCCGTGTGGTCGGGAGGCTCGTTTGTCTACGTGCCCAAGGGCACCAAGCTCGATTTTCCGCTGCAGAGCTACTTCCGCCTCAACGCCAAGGGCGCCGGCCAGTTTGAGCACACGCTCATCATTGTCGAGGACGACGCCGACCTGCACTTTATCGAGGGTTGCTCCGCGCCCAAGTACAACGTGGCCAACCTCCACGCCGGTGCTGTGGAGCTCTTTGTGGGCAAGCGCGCGCACCTGCGCTATTCGACCATCGAGAACTGGTCCAAGAACATGTACAACCTCAACACCAAGCGTGCGCGCGTGGACGAGGACGGCGACATCGAGTGGGTCAGTGGCTCCTTCGGCAGCCACGTGGGCTACCTCTACCCCATGAGCGTGCTCAACGGCCGCCGTGCCCGCTCGAGCTTTACCGGCATCACCTTTGCCGGCGCCGGCCAGAACCTCGATACCGGCTGCAAGGTCGTGCTCAACGCGCCCGATACCTCGGCAACCGTCGAGACCAAGGGCATCTCTAAGAGCGGCGGCATCCAGACGTTCCGCAGCTCCATTGTGGCCACGCCCAAGGCCGAGGGCTCCAAGGCAACCGTGAGCTGCCAGTCGCTGATGCTCGACGATCAGAGCCGCTCCGATACCATCCCCGCCATGGACATCCGCTGTGATGCCGTGGATGTCGGCCACGAGGCCAAGATTGGCCGCATCAGCGAGGAGGCCATCTTCTACCTGATGAGCCGCGGCAT
>URBS01000088.1 GCA_900546085.1 uncultured Collinsella sp. | reverse complement strand
ACGCAAAGAAGGCCACTTAATGTGGCCTTCGTCTTGCGCAGGACTGTAGAGCAGGGAACTTCGTGCCCGCCGCCCGGGAGGGCGTTTCATTTAGAAGATGAACCTAGCGCTTATCCCTCCGGGACAAAAGAAGCGCGGCTATAAATGCGATGATTGCAAGCGTCAGCAACACCAAAAGCAACGTGAGCGTGTTGTCGCCTGTTGCCACCAGACCAAGCAAGCCGGGCTTCTTTCTGCCAGCAGACTGCACGGGGATCTTCTCGTCATCGTCCTCGGCGGTGATTTCCCAGCGAATGGTCTTGTTTGCATCGGCAAGCTCGTTGCCCACCGACGTCGGAACGCTTAGCTGCAGATTAAGCACCGTGCTGCCATCGCTCGTAAACGTGGCGATTTCCGTGGGATAGGCGAACACGCTGCCCGGTGTTCCTGTCTGGAGCCAACCTGCAGAGGCATCGCCCACAGTCGCCGTTAAGGTGATGGGAGACAGCATATGTGCCGTCTCGTGATCGACAACGGCACGTACAAACACGCGCACCTGGGATTTTACGCCCGTGGCGCGAACTTCAATCTGCTGATCGCGCACATCGCCGGGCATCAGATCTTTAAAGGCCAAAAACAGATCGGGCTCCCCCGAAGAGCCCGTCGCCCCCGAGACCGTCAGCTGGCGCGCATTTCCGTCATAGGCAATCGTGGGAGCATCGGCAAACGCACGGGCAGGCGCGGCAAGCGCGGCAACACAGGCAACAACCGCGACCACACAGCGCACGGCGCGCATAGCGTCTTTGCGAATCGGAAAAGCCATGCTTACGCACCCCCATGCGGCGGCACCAGCACGCCATCCTTGACCGTACAGCCCCATGCCTCTGTAACTGCGTCATCGGGCGTGGACTGAATTGCCTGGGTCGAAATGTCGAGGACCAGGTTCTTGCCATCCGCCTTCCTCTCAGTCACGCTCTTGATGAGCACGCCGGTTTTGTCCATCGGCGCAACGGAAGATGTCCAATAGTAGAATCCGTCGGACGCGGCAACCCAAGACGAGGCGCTGTTGGAAGCAGACGCATCGGACACGTTGCCCCGCTCAATAACGTAGTCCGTTCCCGCAACCGGCTCATCCCACAGGCGCGCGCCATCCTGGTCCTGCCAGTAGATATCCACCGCAGCACGCAGGTATGCCGGAGCCGAGCCCTTGTTTGTAATCGTGACGTCGCTCTTCACGTTGCCATCGAGTTTCTCGTCCACCGAGGGCGCCACCGAACCAAAGCCAAACTCGTTGACCAGCACACCCGTAACCGAAAGCCACGCGAAGGCACCGGCAGCGCCAGCCAAAAGGAGAACGCCCACAAGGAGGGCGACGATCTGCTTGCGCTTAGTCATCCTAATCCTCCCACATCAGCGTGCCGTTTTCCCAAACATTCTTGGCACGCGAACCGCCATCGACCCATTTGTCCTTCGCGCGCGTGTTGACGCACGTCACCACCGTGTCGCCCACGCTCGAGGCGGACGAGATGGTCAACTCGGCAGATTTGCCGGGAACCTTGCCCGGCGTACTCAACTCGCCCTCGTAACGCCATGCCCAAGCTGTGTCTTCCTCGACGGTATAGACGCCCGCAGGCGCGGCAAACTGCACGCTGCCGACATAGCAGACCTCACCGTTTTCGTCGTGTTGCTCGCCAACTTTCACCTCGACCGTGCGCGTCTCGGCAGAAGAATCCTGCGGCATCTTTCGCGTCACCTTAAAGCGAAACGTTTGTCCCATGGCACTGGCATCGGTTGTCTTTTTAACGATCGTCAACGTATGAGTCTGATCAAAGTTAAACACAGCGTTGCCGGCACCTTGATCGCCTTCACCCGTCTTCTTGGACTCCAGACGGTTGGCCAGGTCAAACGAACCATTACCCGAACCCAGACTATAGAGCGAGACAAACTTGCCGTCCACGGGAGCTTCCTCTGCACCAGGGCCGTAGCTTGCCCGCGTTACCGTGACGGTCAACTGCGTTCCCATAAACGGCTTGGCAAAGCAGACCTTAAACGGCGCCTTATCGGCGGCGTCGTCGACGGTGTTGGCGGCGGAAGGATCGAGCAGCCACTTAAGCTGCGCGGTCATGTTTTCGGGCTTTCCATCAGACGTATCGTTGGCAACCACGCGATACGTCACGGGATACAGGTCCATATCGCCCTTGACCGGCTCGTCCTTAAACGTATCCCAAGCCTCCGCAGCACCTTCGGCACCCACATATCGCCATTCCAAGAAGAGTTCACGCTTATCGCCATTGGCGGCCGCCTGCTCATCGAGCAGCGCAACGATCTTGGAGTGGGCATCCGGGTCATATGCCACGGATTTTTGCTCCATCACGGGGTTGCCGTCCTTGTCATAGACGGGGTTGCCGCTCTCGCCCATTTTAGGGACATCGACCGTGTGGATAAAACCGGACTTGCCGTCTTGTGCGCGCTCATCGCCCGAGTCGACGGTCGCCGTAAAGATGACCGACCCGTCGATACCGTGATAGCGCACCTTATACGGCGCAATCTTGTACACCGCAGTGTAGGTCACGTTCTTAAAGGGCTCATTACCCTCGAGGGGATACTTCTCCTCATCGGTCATCAGGGTGTAGTTGCCATCGGGTGTATAGTCACGCGACCAGCCGACAAAGTCGTACTTGGTGCCGTCCTTGCCGACAACCTCAGTTGCAGCTTTTACCTCCAGCGAAATCTTATCACCAGAGTCGGTACGCGCAAGGGAGCGTACGGCATAGGGATCATCCAGATTAGCATCGATATTCGATTGGACACTTACCGCGCTGGCGCGGTAGACCGGATACAACTCCATGGGGGCCTTGACCACGGTGCTTTTATTCACCATGGAAACGTCGTCCGACCAAACGACATAACCGCTGCCAGCTACCGGCTTAGTTTCCGTCCAGCCCACGAAGGCATTGTATGCGTTCGTTGCAGCATCGATATCGCCGACGTTATACGTTGGCAGCGGGATGCCGTCCTTAAGGCTGCCGAGAGAATCGCCCTGCTGGGCTACCTTACCGTCCACATCCCTGGCATTGAGATGGTACACAACCGCCAACGGCGAATAGTACGCCACAAATGTATAGGCCCCGCCGGGTTCCACCTGATGGGAATACGAGTTATCGCCGTTAGGTTCGATCTCTTCAACTTCGCCATTCGGAAGCTCGATCTCAACCTTCTGCAACTTATACAGCTCACCGCCTGCTTTATAAACCGGAGTCGTGACGTCAGGGGTCACCGTTGCCGTAGCAGGGTCGGTGCCCGCGTTGATAACGGGATCGATGTCGTACCTAGGCACATTGACCTTGTCCGTGCCCTTAAAACCGGCGCGATACAGGTTGGTGGTGTACCTAACATCGTACTTCGCGTACACCGGATAGGCATCCTGCCACTGGGTGACCTTGGACTCGTCGGTCGCCAGATACGGCTCTGCCTTATCCGGATCACTCGTCACATAGGAGTCGCCGGCGACGTCGTAGATATACTTCCAGACGTCAGAATCCTTCTGAACCTCGGCGGTCGAAATCCAGCCCAGGAACTTATAGCCCGGCACGGCCATGTCGGCATCGGTCGGGGAAGCTTCGAGGGTCAGGGGGCTCTCATACGATCCCTTCTCACCATCTTCTGGCTTTTCGGCCACTTTAACCGACTTATTAACATGCGGGTAGTAATACGTGAACGTCGGATCCGCCCCGTTCACCTTGGTCTGCAGCAAGTTACTCTCATAGCGCCGCGTGGCAGTCCTCACGACATTATCGCCCTTGTTGTAGAAATTAACGTCCGTGGTAATCATCGCGCGAACGTAGTACTTCTTATCTGTACGCACCATGCTCTCGATGGGATTTTTCACATATGTCCAATATTCACCATCGCGCTCAAGCGTCCAGAAATTCAGGCGATAGCGATCATTCACCGGTTTGACCGTTACGTTCAGCGAAGCCGAAGTCCAAGTATCGCTTAGCGTTGCAGCGCCTGGAAAATCGGTATCGGCATAGAGGTTTTTTAGAGTATCGGCTCCCGTATCGTTTTTAACGTTGTGCGAGTACGCGTTAAGGGGACTCACGACAAGGGTTTCCTTCGTGAAGCGCGTGCCACACGTTTCATAACTATCCTTTATACCGTGGTCAACATGCTCCGGGCCCCAGTGGACGACGTTTTCACGCACGAAGGTACTACCGACGTTTTCCTCAAAGGGCGTTTGATAGCGATTCCAAACGGAACAAAGTAGCTTGCTGTCCGTAAACTCATGGTTGGTATAAGCCCGAACGTAATAATCCACTCGGTACTCAAAGCGGGCGATGTAGGTATGCGGCGCGGTTAAATCGACATCGGCGGGGAGCGTATAGCTGGGGTCGCGGCTTACGCGCACCTCGAGCGGGGCATCCTCGGTTCCCTTGTTTTCATACCAACCCAGGAAACGATAGCCGTCGGGCAGCTGGCCCTCCTCGGATATAGCTTTACCGGATACGTCGAGCACCTGTACGGTATACGCGCTTGTGCCATCTTCTGCAGTCTCAACCTTAACGTCAGTTTTGCCCACACCGTCGCGCCGAGTCTGATCGTCGGTTGCATCCTGCTCATTGCCCTCAAACACCGTCATGATGTTCGACACATAGTCGGTGTACACCGGATAAAAATCGGTAGGGCCAAGCACAGTGATCTCGGTGCCGGCAGGATAGAACGCACCGGCGTTTTTTAACTCGGCAAGCTCAGGCGAGGTGATGGCCGCGTAACCGCCATGCATCCCGGCCTCGCCACTCGGCTGCGTCGTCCAACCGATAAAGGTGGCGCTGGCAGAAAGAGTGCCGCGGTCCGCAGGGGCAGCCGGCGTTAAACCGACGCCATAGCGGTACCAGTCCGTCGACTTGTCGTGCTCCTCGCCGCTCTGCCACGCGAGCGTCTCGCCCTTGACGTTATAGAACAGTACCTGCGCCTCGTACGAAGCAATAAACAGGTCGTTGCCCTTAAAGGCCTCGGCCCCCTTCGCGTTATCGGCGGTATAGCTCGACGTTATCTCGTGCGCTTCGTTCTTCTGGACCTGCTTGCCAGCCTTAACGGCATCGGCATCGGTCTTGCCGTTAAACCAGGCGTTATCGGCATCGATACGGTTCACATTGACTCCGGGCTCACGGAACCAGCCCATAAAGCGGTAGCCGCCGTTGGCCTCGGTCAAACCCTCTGGCTTTGCGGAGGTATCCTGCTTAAACGTTACCGATGTATCGCCCTGGGCCAGGCCTTGGGCCGTTCCCGCCAGCACGGCGCTCACGGCAAAGGCGTACGGATCCGAGGTCGCCTGGTCTTTGCCAAGTTTGGTCTTCTCGATTGTCGCGGTGCCCGCACCGGGAAAATCGATCGTCGCCTTAACGCTCTGGCCATGCACAGGAATATTCAGCTTGTAATCCATCGCCCACTCATTGAAGTGCGAGCCACCCAGGGCATCGTCGTTGTCGGTCGAGCGCATGGTGCCGGCACAAAAATCGTAGTCGTGCTCTTCCCACAGCTCGCGCGTGGTGTAGCGCTCGTCGTCCCATGGACCATAGCTGTCGCCCTTGGTGGTACCATCGCCGCCAAACGAAGGGATCTTTTTCTTAGCCGCGGTACCCTGGCTGCTGCCGTTTAGGCTCACGCTCGGCTTAAAGTAGCATTCGGTAACCGTGGCGTCACCCTTGTTGGCACGCGCGGCAATGCCGCCCAGGTTCACATCGTTTTGAATGATGGGGATCACGGCGATGGGATTGTACTGACGCGAGCTCAAGTCACCCGCAAAATGGCTTCGAACGAGCTCGTTGCCCTTTTCGGTTAGAATACGACCCGCCAAGCCACCCGTCCACGCGCGCGTCACGGCGACGACGCCCACGTACGACGCGGCATAGCTGTAGCACTGCGCCGTCGAGAAGCAGTCGATAATCTTGGCCTCGCCCGCCATGCAGCCCACAAAACCCGAGGCGTACACGTTGTTGCCGCCCAGGGCGCCAATGGCCACGTCGTACTTATTGGTGACGTCGGTCATGCCCTTCTCGGCAATCGAGCCGTCGTCCTTACGCGTCGGCGTCACGCGACAGTACTCGATAGTCGAGTTCTTAACGTAGCCGGCAAACGCCGCCATATACAGACCCTCACCGCCGAGCGCCTGCACGCCCGAGGTCGTATTGTTGACGGCACGGCCGCCACGGACCTCGCAGTTGTAGAGGGTGCAGCCGTCGAGCTCGCCGGCGATGAGACCGCCCTCAAAGCCTGCGTTGGTAATGAGGTTGAGAGCATTGTTGGCGCAGGTCACGTGCAGCGTGCTCTCCATGACCATAACGTTTTCGAAGCGCGTTTTGACGGCCTTGCCCACGATAATGCCACCGCGGAAGTCCGCCCACACGTTGGCGTCCTTGACCAGGAAGTTTTTGATGGTGGCACCGTTGGTCTCGGCAAAAAATCCCGTATCGCGCTCGGGGTCAAAAGCGTCTTTATCGTAGCTCAGGCCCTCAACGGTGTGGTTTTGACCATCGAACACGCCCTTAAACGGATGCTCCTTGTTGCCAAACGACAGATGCTTAACGGTGTGCGAGACAATGGTCTTCATGTCGTCATCATTAAGCACGATATCGTTATCGAGATAAACGCGCCAGCCGGACGTATCGCGCTCACGCGAAAGCGCCACGTACACCAAAAAGTCGTTCGCGTTTTTGATGTGGAATTCGTTTTTGTTCTCGGGCACGTCCTCGGCATGCACCACCGTTGGCAGCGCCATAACGCAGCAAAGGGCAATCGCTGCGACGGCAACCAGCCTGCTAAGCATACCCCGGTTCATATTCTTGATCTTCATAGGCTAGTTCGCCTCCGGCCAACCCACAACGTCAAGTACGTCGAGGGCGGTATCGCTTGTCTGCTGGTTTTTGGCCTGCACGGCCTGAACATCGATATCGAGCTTGAATGAGCCGCCGCGCGCGGCATCGTGGTAGTCGCCCACAAATCGCAGCGAGTCCATAAGGCTTTCCGTCATGGCGCCGGGGTCGAGCATGCCGCCACGCCCGGCCAATCCACGGTAGTAGTACCACCCATCGCCGCCGTCGATCCACGGGGACCCCTCGCCCGCGTCCACATGAAACGCAACGTTGCCCGAGGCATCCGCGCACGAGCCGTCGGGTGCCACTGACTTCATGCGCAGGCGCGCGCGAACGTACTCAGGCTGCGAGCCGACGTTCTCCACGCGCACAATGCGGCTGATGTCAGAACCCCCGGCTTTGGTGTCGGGATAGTCCCCGTGCTCGTTGGGCTCAAACGGAATCTCCTCGCCCTGCTCGTTTAGGGTGTATTCGCAGACTCGTACCTTCACGCTGCCAAACGATAGAACGTTGTTCGCCGGAACCATATCAACAGTAAAAGCCAGCGTGCCGCACAGGCACGCCAGGGCCAACAGCGCCATCGCGGCAAGCGCCAAGGTGCGTTTCTGATTGTCGGAAAGATTATTGAGCATTACGTTCGCCAGTCGTCGATAAAAAGGGGGACCGAGATCCCGACCCGAAAATGGGGATGGGGAGCGGGCCGGGATCTCGGTAGAGGGGGTGGGATTACTACAGGTCCTTAGCCCAATTCTTGGCAGCAGCCAAAGCAGACGCAGACGAACCCTCAGCGGTATTGTCTGCCGCGTAAATGAAGCAGTTGACATCCATCGTGGCAGAATTGGCGAAATCCTTTTGCTCGGTGTCCTTGGGCGTAGTCACCTGGCTGAACAGCTCGCCAGTCCACTTATCCTCATTCTTGCTGGCAATAAGCGGGGTAGCCTCGGTTCCTTCGCCAACATAAACGAAAAGGCCACCGAGATAATGAGTCGGCTCGCCCTCAACGGCGGTCGCATCAACGGCCTTCCAGCCAGAGTTAATGGTGAAGTAAGTCGTCTTGGAATGATCGGCCCCGGCAGACGCCGTCTTGTTGTTCACGAAGACGTACACATATGCATCCTCGGATCCCTTGCCGATACCGACATTAGGATTCTTGGGTACAGACACGCCAGGGGCGAGCTTAGAGTCCTTAACCCATTTGGTCTCGGTCAGGTTGCCGTTGACCTTATTGTTATCATCCGGAAGCGGCTGATTCGGATGGTCGGGATCGGTAGTGGGCTTGTTGATGCCCGCAGTGGTGAAGTTGTTGGTCAGGCTCGACTGCGCCGTCAGCCAGGCGTAGGTACCCACGCCGGCAGCCAGCACCAACAGCAGCAGGGCGGCAATGATGCCGTAGCGCTTTTTCTTCTTGTTTTCCATCGTTCTCTTCCTTTCGAGAATCGTCTTCCCCGGCAACGGCCCCTACCGCCGCCGACGTTTTTCCCTGCCGCTATGAACGCCGCTCCCTCGCATGCACGCGGGTATGCTTGCCCGCAGGCTCGTCGGGAACCATCCGATCGAGCACTATCGACGCCGTGATCAGCAGCGCCAGAACGGCCACCACAACAAGCAAACCGGGCATCGTCGTGCAATATGCGTTAACGAAGCCCAGGTAAGGGACACAAAAAGAAACAGTGCCGATAACACTCGAAAAAGGCGTGTGCTCGGCATCGTGCATGATGCTTCCGTCTGCATTTTTGTTCGCAATTCCCTGCGTGCCGATCATCTGCGCCACAGGGTCGATCTGATACACCTGGTGCGTCACCACGGCGCCGTCCGATCGGTAAAAGGTTGCATTGTCGCCCACGGCAATATCCGTTGGCTCAACCTGGCGGACAAACACCATGGAGCCAACGGGAAGCTCGGGTTCCATAGAGCCCGAAAGCACAGCAAAGGGCGTGTATCCAAATGCGCGAGGCACAAAAGAAACAACGGCAAGGGCTATGACAAGCGCGAACGCCAAGCTACTCAAAAGCGTAATAAATCGTTTGAGTCTACGCGCCGTCAAAGTGATAATTCATCCCCCTTGAGGACCTATTCGACCCATCCAAAGGTCAGCAAGTTTCAACAGGAACCGCAAGGCGCTTGAAAAGTGAGTCCGAAATAAGCCAATTTGGAATCTTTTCGTAATAAAAACATAGCGATGTGCTACATATTTTTCAATGTTTTATCGCTAAATGCTACTTATTTTGGCGTAAGTGGTCATTTATCCCCAAATTAGTCTGTTTTATCCAATACTTACGACTAACCCCCTACGCAACTTCCCCATAGAAGGTTCGTTTTTTTGCGAAACTAAAATAATGGTACCCCCCCCCACATTAAAACAAACTACTGGAAGTGTCATTTATTTCCGACCCCCCTTTGCCGGAGTTTTATGACAGCCCCATGTAGTTCGCAGCCCATAATCCTCTGAGAACCGTGTCCCAGAATTCGCTTGCGAAATGGGATGCGG
>URBS01000087.1 GCA_900546085.1 uncultured Collinsella sp. | reverse complement strand
TGGGCATCGACAGCCCCGACGCCGGCCAGGTCCAGTACGCCAAGGACTGCCAGGTGGGCTACCTAGAGCAGGAAACTAATCTGGAGCACAAGGACACCACCATCCTTGCCGAGGTCATGGCCGCCGCCAAGGAAATCCGCCGCATGGGCGAGCGCGCTAACGAGCTGCAGGCCCAAATCACCGAGCTCTCCGAGCAGGGCAAGGACGTCGACGCACTCCTCAACGAGTACGGCCAGGTCCAGGACCGCTTTGAGCACCTGGGCGGCTACGAGCTCGAGAGCAACGCCCGCAAAATCCTGTCCGGCCTGGGCTTTAAGGTCACCGACTTTGAGCGCCCGTGCTCCGAGTTCTCGGGCGGCTGGCAGATGCGCATCGCGCTCGCCAAGCTCTTCCTGCGCCATCCCGACCTGCTGCTTCTGGACGAGCCCACTAACCACCTGGACCTCGAAAGCGTCCAGTGGCTGCGCGGCTTTATCGCCAACTACGACGGCGCCGTCCTCATCGTCAGCCACGACCGCGCCTTCATGGACGCCTGCGTCGACCACGTCGCCGCCCTCGAGAACCGCCGCGTGACCACCTACACCGGCAACTACAGCAGCTACCTCAAGCAGCGCGAGGACAACCTGGAGCAGATGCGCGCCAAGCGCGCCGCCCAGGAGCGCGACATCGCCCACATGCAGGTCTTCGTCGACAAGTTCCGCTACAAGCCCACCAAGGCAGCCCAGGCCCAGGAGCGCATCCGCAAGATCGAGCAGATCAAAAAGGAGCTCGTCATCCTGCCCGAAGGCCACAAGCACATCGACTTTAAGTTCCCCGACCCGCCACGCTCTGGCGATATGGTCGTGGGTCTGGAGGGCGTGTCCAAGTCCTACGGCGACAAGCACATCTACAGCGATATCGACCTCAAACTCTACCGCGGCGAGCACGTGGCGCTCGTCGGCCCCAACGGCGCCGGCAAGTCCACGCTCATGAAGATCCTCGCCGGTCTGGAGCCGCCCACTACCGGTACCCGCGATCTGGGCACCAACGTGGGCGTGGCCTACTACGCCCAGCACGCACTCGAGGGCATGACCGAGTCCAATACCGTCCTGCAAGAGATCGACACCGTCACGCCCAAGTGGACCGTGCCGCAGCAGCGCAGTCTGCTGGGCGCCTTCCTGTTTAGCGAAAACGACTCCATCGAGAAGCAGGTTCGCGTCCTCTCCGGAGGTGAAAAGGCGCGTCTGGCCCTGGCAAAGATGCTTGTGGCCCCCGAGGCGCTCCTGTGCCTGGACGAGCCCACCAACCACCTGGACATCGACTCGGTGGACATGCTCGAGAATGCCCTGCAAAACTTCCCCGGCACTATCGTGCTGATCAGCCACGACGAGCACCTGGTACGCGCCGTGGCCAACCGCGTCATCGACATCCGCGATGGCAAGGTAACGGTCTACGACGGCGACTACGACTACTACCTCTACAAGCGCGAGGATCTCGCTGCCCGCGCCGCTGCTGAGGCGGCAGGGGAGAGCGCGCCGGTGGCAAGCAAGAGCAACAATGCCGCCAACGCCGTCCAGGCCAGTAGCCCCGCCGCGGCCCCCAAGCCTGCCGAGGGCAAAAAGACCAAAGAGCAAAAACGCGCCGAGGCCCAGGCCCGCGCCGCGCTCAACAAAAAGCTCAAGGGCGTGCGCAACCAGCTCAAGAAGATCGAGGCAGAGCTCGACAAAAAGCGCGCCCGCTATGACGAGCTTATGGAATTGATGGCAAGTGAAGAGCTTTATGCCGATCAGGACAAGTTCAACGCCGCGCTGGGGGAATATAACGGCCTTAAGCAAGAGCTGCCCAAGCTCGAGGACGAATGGCTGGAGCTTTCCACCCAGATCGAAGAGGAGACCGCGCGTGAACTCTCGTAAGGCCGCTGCCGTGGCGATGAGCATCATCGCCATCGTCTGTCGTATCTGCGGCATCTTTATGAGCGCGATGACCGTGCTGCTGTGCTTTAGCGGCCTCACCGCCAAGCTGCAGATCGTGGGCTTTGTCGTTGAGCTTTCGCGCGCCCTTCCGAGCGCCATCGCCGGCTACGGCGTCATCACGTCGCCCTTTGGCGGTGTGTTCCGCCTGGATTACGCCATCGTCGCCGTGATCCTGTTTGTGGGCGATTACCTGCTCACGCGCGCCTCGCGCCGCGTCCGCTAGGGGAGCGCCATGTCCAGCAGCTACCTCATGAACCTGCTCGCCAGCGCTGTCGCCGTCATCGTGGGCATCGTTATCCACGAGAGCGCGCACGCCGCCGCAGCCTGGGCGCTCGGCGACAAGACGGCCCGTTCGCGCGGCCGCGTCTCGCTCAACCCGCTCAATCACATCGACCCATTTGGCACCGTCATCTTGCCGCTGCTCATGCTTGCCGCCGGCGGCCCGGTGTTCGCCTTTGCCAAACCCGTGCCCGTCTACCTCAACAACCTCAAGCACCCCAAACGCGACGAGGTCCTGGTGAGCGCAGCCGGCCCCGCATCGAACATCGCCCTCGCGTGTCTCGCGGCCGCCCTCATGCACGCGGCATACGGCAACCTCTACGCCAGCATGTCCTTTGCCGTGGCGTCCCAAATCATGAACTTCGGCGCCACCTTTATCGTGGTCAACCTGTCGCTCGCGTTCTTTAACCTCATCCCGATCCCGCCGCTCGACGGCTCGTCGATTATCGTGCCGTTCCTCAAAGGCAAAACGCTCGCCAACTACTATCGCCTGCAGCAATACGCCATGCCCATCCTCATCCTGGTGCTGTACCTGCTGCCCATGTGGACCGGCATCGACGTGATCGGACGGTATTTCGACGTTACCGTGTATCCGCTGGCCGAGTGGCTGCTCAACTTCGCAATCGCCGGCATCTAAGGTAAACTTACAGGTCGACCGTGCAAAACGGTCGCAACATGCACCCAAACCGCGCCGCGAAGGCGCCGTCAAAGGAGGTCGAAGATGTCGTATCGCGTGTCGACGCAGGTCTACAGCGGACCGTTCGACCTGCTGCTGCAGCTGGTAACCCGCCAAAAAGTTGATATCGGCGCCATCTCGATCAGCGAGGTGGCCGAGCAATACCTGGCCGAGGTCGAGCGCATTGAGGCACTGGACCTGGACGTGGCGAGCGATTTTTTGCTGGTCGCGGCAACCCTTTTGGACATCAAGGCCGCCTCGCTGGTACCCCAGGAGGCCCCGCGCAACACCGACGAGGATGACGACGACGAAGACCTCGAGGAACTCAGCGCGCTCGACGGCGACGCCCTGCGCGAGGTCCTGATCCAGCGCCTGATCGCCTACAAGCAGTTTAAGGGCGCGGCGGCAGCCCTTGGCGCGCGCATGCAGGCCGAGAGCCGCATGCATCCGCGCGTGGCCGGCCCCGACCCCGAGTTCCTAGGCCTTATGCCCGACTACCTGGCCGGCATCACGCTGCGTGGCCTGGCCGTCATCTGCGCCGACCTGGACGGCAAGCGCCAGACCTTCCTGCTGGAGGCCGAGCACGTGGCGCCGCATCGCGTGCCGCTCGACCTGACGGTGGCCTCGGTCGACCGCTTTACCATGGCGCACCAAACCTGCACCTTCCGCGAGCTGCTGGACGGCGACGCCACCACCGAGCAGCTCGTCGTCACCTTCCTGGCTATGCTCGAGCTCGCCAAACGTGGCTCGCTTACCCTGAGCCAGGACGAGATCTTTGGAACCATTCAAATCAACCGCGTCGAGGGCGCCGAGGCATACGTACCCGGCGAGGGCCCCGAGCTCACCGAATAGGAGCGGCAACCATGTCAACCCTTTCCACGCTGGAGGCAAACAGCCTCAAAGGCGCCCTCGAGGCGCTGTTGCTGGTGTCGAGCGACCCCGTGAGCGCACCCGCGCTGGCAGGTGCGCTGGATATCGCCCCCGGCGAGTGCGCGTCGCTGTTGGCCGAGCTCAAGGTTGAATACGAGGAGGCCAACCGCGGCTTTCAGCTGCGCGAGGTTGCCGGCGGCTGGCGCCTGTTTACGCATCCCGCCTACCACGACGTGGTCGAGGCCTACGTGCTGAGCTGGGACACGCAAAAGCTGTCGCAGGCGGCGCTCGAAACTCTGGCCGTCATCGCATACCACCAGCCCGTCACGCGCGAGGTGGTCAAGGGCATCCGCGGCGTCAACTCCGACGGCGTCATCGCGTCGCTCGTGGACAAGGGCCTGGTGCGCGAGCTCGGCCGCGACCCCCAGCGCGGTCAAGCCATCATCTATGGCACGACCAACGCCTTCTTGGAAAAGTTCGGTCTGCGCTCCACCCGCGACCTGCCTGACCTGGAGCAGTTTGCCCCCGACGAGCAGTCGCGTCAGTTTATCCGCGAGCGCCTGAGCGGCCGCAGCATTCAGTCCACGCTCGAGGAGCAGGCCGATGACCTGGATGAAGAGCGCGAACTGCTCGATACAGATGTTGAAGATGTTGAGGCAGTCGAGGACTTGGAAAACCTGGTCGTCGACGAGACCTCGGAGGATTTACATGACGAGGACTAACGAAGTAGGGGAGACGCGCGCCGGCGCTGCGGTGCCCAACGCGGATACGCACGAATCCGACGCCCAGCCCGTCTATCCGCACACCATGCGCCTGCAGCGCTTTTTGGCGCGCGCGGGCGTGGCGAGCCGCCGCGGATCGGAGGACCTGATGACCGCCGGCCGCGTGACCGTCAACGGCCAGATCGCGACCGAACTGGGCACCAAGGTCGACGTCGACCACGACCATATCGAGGTCGACGGCATGCCCGTCAAGCTCAACCAGGGCTCCGTGTACCTGATGCTCTACAAGCCGACCGGCTACCTCACCACCATGAGCGATCCGCAGGAGCGCCCTTGCGTGGCCGACCTGGTCCCGCGCGACCGATTTCCGGGCCTGTTCCCTGTGGGCCGCCTGGACCGCGACACCACGGGGCTTTTGCTCTTTACCACCGACGGCGACCTGTCGCAGGATCTGCTGCACCCCAGCAAGCATGTTTACAAGACCTACCAGGCGCTCGTGGACGGCAACCTGACCGATCGCGACTTAGAACCACTCCGCCGCGGCATCGAGCTCGATGACGGCCTGTGCCAGCCGGCGATCTGCCGCGTCATTAACGCGCGCGAGGCCGAGGCCGTAGCTCCGCAAGGCGTTAAGCCCGGCACCACCGCCGTGGAGGTCATCATCCGCGAAGGCCGCAAGAACCAGGTCAAGCGCATGCTGAGCAAGATTCACCACCCGGTGATCCGCCTGCACCGCTGCAACTTTGCCGGCCTGGAGCTCAAGGATGTGGCCAAGGGCTCGTGGCGCGAGCTCACCGACCGCGAGGTGCAGATCCTCAAAGACGGCGGTATCCCGCCCAAGCAGGCCAGCTCCAAGCGCAGCGCCGCGCCGGCGACCAACACCGCGAGTCGCACGCGTCACCACGGTAGCCACGGCTCCGCGCCCAAGCGCAACACCTACCGCGAGCGCTACACGAGCTAGGCAATCGCAAAGCCCCAGCGCCCGCGTCCCATACCAGCACGTCAACCACCGAAAGGAAGCATTGCATGATCGTCGCCATCGACGGCCCCGCCGGTTCCGGCAAGTCCACCATCGCCAAGGAGATTGCCCGCCAGCTGGGCTTTAACAAGCTCGACACGGGCGCCATGTATCGCGCCGTCACCTTCGCCGCGCTCGACCGCGGCATCGACCTGGACGACGAGGCGGCCATTGACACCCTCGCCGAGCAAATCGAGATCCGCTTTACCAACGGCACCGGCGAGGACACGCGCCTGACCATTGACGGCCAGGACGCTTCGGCCGCCATTCGTACCCCGCAGGTCGACGCCAACGTGTCCAAAGTCTCGGCCTACCCGGGCGTGCGCGCCGCCATGCTCATTCACCAGCGCCGCGCCGCCGAGGACCGCGATATCGTGGCCGAGGGTCGTGACATCGGAACCGTCGTGTTCCCCAACGCGCAGGTCAAGGTCTTCCTGACCGCCGACCCGCGCGAGCGCGCCCGCCGCCGCGTGCTGCAGCGTCACCAAAACGACGCCCAGCCGCTTACTGCCGAGCAGCTCGAGGCCGAGGTCGACGAGACTCTCGACGCCCTTAAGCAGCGCGACAAGCTTGACAGCAGCCGCGAGGTCGCCCCGCTCGTGCCCGCCGAGGACGCCGTGCACGTCGACTCCACCGCCCATACCATCGACGAGGTCGTCCGCATTATCGAGGACCTCATCAACCAAAGGAGGTAGCCCATGCGCCTGTTTAAGCAGACGCCCGAGGACTATTACAACGCCCCCTACGCAGAGTTCCCAGCGCTCATTCGCGGCACCGTCGTCGTAGTCATGGCCATCCTTTGGGCCTTCTCCAAGCTCATGTGGCGTTGGAAGGTCGAGGACGCCGACCTGCTGTTTGAGCGCCAGGAAGGCCGCGGCAGCGTGGTCATCTGCAACCACACCTCGATGGCTGAGCTCTTGGCCGTGGAGACGGCGCTGTTCTTTGGCGGCCGCCGCATTCGCCCTATCTTTAAGTCCGAGTTCGCCAAGACCAAGATCGTGCGTTGGGCCTTTAGCCGTGTAGGCGGCATTCCCGTAGAGCGCGGCACTGCCGATATGAAGTGCCTGCGCGCCGCCCAGCATGCGCTGCAGCGCGGCGAGGATGTCCTGATCTTCCCCGAGGGCACGCGCATCCGCTCGCGCGAGATCAAGCCCGAGGTCCACGGCGGTTTTGCGCTCATCGCTCAGATGGGCAAGGCGCCCGTCAACCCGCTCGCCATTTGCGGCTGGTCCGACATCACGCCCGCGGGCAAAAAGCTCATGCGTCCCAAGAAGTGCTGGATTCGTGCCGGCAAGGCCGTCGCGCTTTCGGACGCGCCGGCCGGGCTTAAGCGTACGGAGCGCCTGGCCTGGTTTGAGTCCGAGGCCATGAACCGCGTCTACGCCATGCGAGACGAGCTGTGCGCCGAGCATCCGGGCAGGTTCTAGCCATGAGCGAGAACGTGACGAACACCGCCGCGACTGCGTCCGACCAGGCAACCGCGCCTACCATCGAGATCGCCGCCCACGCCGGCACTTGCTACGGCGTACAGCGTGCGCTCGATATGGCGCTGGCCGCTGCGCCGCAGGCAGGGGAGTGCACTCAGGTCCATACCTTGGGTCCGCTCATCCATAACCCTATCGTGGTGCGCGAGCTCGCTGAGGCAGGCGTTAGCCTGGCTGAGAACCTGGATAGCGCCGCAACCGGTACCGTGATCATCCGCGCCCACGGCGTGGTGCCGCAGGTGATCGATGCTGCCCGCGAGCGCGGCCTTACCGTGGTCGACGCCACCTGTCCCTACGTGAAGAAGGTCCATGTGGCCGCCGAGCGCCTGGTACGCGAGGGCTACCGCGTGGTAGTCGTAGGCGAGCCGGGCCATCCCGAGGTTGAGGGCATCTTGGGCCACGCCGGCAATGATGCGCAGGTCGTGAGCTGTGCCGCCGACGCCACCGCCTTGTCGCTCAAGGGCAAGGTAGGCCTCGTCGTGCAGACCACTCAGACCGCACAGAACCTCGCCGAGGTCGTGGCAGCTATCACCCCGCGCGTGCAGGAGCTACGTGTGATCAACACCATCTGCGCTGCCACGAGTGAGCGTCAGCAGGCAGCCGCAACCCTTGCCAACCGCTGTGATTGCATGGTCGTCGTGGGCGGCAAAAATTCGGGCAACACGCGTCGCCTGGCGCAGATTTGCGCAGACGCCTGCGAGCGCACGTATCACATCGAGGAAGCTTCTGAGCTCCAGGCCGCGTGGTTTACCGAAGCTCACCACATCGGCATCACCGCCGGAGCCTCCACCCCGCAAGAACACATCGAACGCGCCGTCGAGCGCATCAAGGAGCTTTGCCGCTAACCATGGACCAGACCGTACCCGCATACGCCGCCGAGGTGGCCGATTACGGGCGCAGCCGCGACCCCGAGCCGGGTGAGGGCGCGCTCGTAAAGAACGTGCGTCCCGAATCGCCCGCGTGGGATGTGGGTATCGAGCGGGGCATGCGCGTGCTCACGGTCAACGGTGAGCAGCTTACCGACATGATTGTGTGGCTCTGGGAAGCCGACGATGATACCGTCGACCTCGAGGTTTTCGACCCGCGCGACAACAGCGTCACCCCCGTCGAGCTCGACCGCTTCCCGGGAGAGGACTGGGGCCTTGAATTCGATGGTCCCATCTTCGACGGCATGCGCACCTGCGTAAACGCCTGCGTGTTCTGCTTTATGACGATGCTCCCCAAGGGCGGCCGCTCCACGCTCTATATCCGCGACGACGACTATCGCCTAAGCTTTTTGCAAGGCAACTTTGTCACGCTTACGAACCTCACCGACGAGGACGTGCAAAACGTCATCCAGCGCAACATGAGTCCCATGAACGTGTCGGTCCACGCTGTGAGCCCCGACGTCCGCCGTCGTATGATGGGCCGTAACGCCCAGCGAGGCATGGACGTACTCGAGACCATCATGGCCGCCGGCATCGAGATTCACGCGCAGATCGTACTGTGCCCCGGCATGAACGACGGCGAGGAGCTGGAAAAGACCCTGCGCTTTTGCGAGGAGCATGAGCAAATCACAAGCCTGGGCATTGTGCCGCTCGGTTTTACCAAACACCAAAACCGCTTTAGCTGGTCATACAGCGACAAGCCCGAACTGGCGCGCGAGACCATTGCCATGATCCGTCCCTACCAGGATCGTGCCTACGAACGCTTTGGCCGCCACACCTTCCAGATGAGCGACGAGTTCTATCTGGACGCCGGCATCGATCCTCCCGAGGCAGACTTTTACGACGGCTATCCGCAGTACTACGACGGCATCGGCATGATCCGCTCGTATCTGGACGAGACCGACGACGTGTTGACCACCGATGCTGAGCGACTGGCCCGCGTCCGCGAGGCCATCGCCGCCCGCAGCCAGCACCTGCTGTGCCTCTCGGGCGCCAGCGCACGCGACACGGTGGCCCGCTTTGTGGAGTCGCCCAAGGGACTCGCCGGCACTGTCACGGCCATCAAGAACCGCTACTTTGGCGGCAACGTGGACGTGACCGGTCTCATCGTCGCGTGTGACATTCTGGAGCAGCTGCCGCAAGACCTGTCGGGGGTTATGCTCTTTGTGCCTAAGCTCATGTTCAACGCTGACGGCATGACGCTTGACGAGTATCATCGTGACGATTTACTCGCAAGCCTTACCAGTCGCGGCGCCGAGGTTCATGTGGTATCGACCATGCCGCATGAGTTGCTCGATACCCTGGAGCACATCCTTGGCATTGCGCCTGCCGACTCTACTAATTCCGCTGACCCTACCCATTAAAGGAGAGCAGATGAAACCTATCGTCGCCGTCGTCGGACGCCCCAACGTGGGCAAGTCCACGCTCGTTAACCGCCTGGCCCAGACCTCGGACGCCATCGTCCACGAGTCCCGCGGCGTTACTCGCGACCGCTCGTATCACACGGCCGATTGGAACGGCCGCGAGTTCACCATCGTCGACACGGGCGGTATCGAGCCGCTCAAGAGCGACGACGTCTTTGCCACGTCCATCCGC
>URBS01000086.1 GCA_900546085.1 uncultured Collinsella sp. | reverse complement strand
GGCGACCACCGAGATCTACACTCTTTCCCTACACGACGCTCTTCCGATCTCCATACTGGCCGGTCATGAGCGTGGAGGCGGAAAGCACGGCGTGCTCGTTGTGCAGCACGGCGGCGCAGACGCGCGCGGCGGAGTTGGCGACGGCGTACTCGGTGCACTGCTTGCCCTGGTAGGTTACGTAGCCGCCCTTGCGCGCGAGCTCTTCGATCTCCATGTGGTCGAAGGCATACTTGTCGGGGTTCTCGGCCTGAAGCTCGTTGAGGCTTTTGCCGGCGATGGTTGCGGCCTTAAAGGCGGCAAGCTGGCTAAAGCCGTGCTCGCCGATCATGTAGGCGTCGATGGACTTGGGGCTCACGCCGACCTTCTTGGAGATCTCGGTACGCAGACGGGCGGAGTCCAGGCCGCAGCCCGAGCCGATGATCTTCTTGGGATCGTAGCCGGTCAGGTGCCACAACTCGGTGCACACGACGTCGCAGGGGTTGGAGATGCTCACGAAGATGCCGTTAAAGCCGGCGTCGACGATGCGCTTGGCAAAGGTGCGGGCGGCGTCGGTGGTAAAGAACAGCTCGCCGTCACGGTTGCCGGCGGCCAGCGCGACCTTGCCGGCGGCGTTGACGATGACGTCGCAGCAGGCCAGCTCCTCGTAGTGGTCGTAGCAGTTGACGATTTTGGTATTGTACGGGACAAACGAAAGGGAGTCGCGCAGGTCCTGGACCTCGGACGTCACCTTGGCCTCGTTGATATCGCACAGGTACAGCTCATCGGCAATGCCCTGCATGAGCAGGCTGTTAGCGACATGTGCTCCTACGTGGCCCTGGCCGACCACACCGATCTTACGCGTCTGGTACATATATGTATCCTTTCGGCCGAGTTTTTCGCGTCGAACCATTGTAGCCTCCTGCTATCACTTTGCCAGACTAAAGCGCCATAGATTTTTGGGACATGCCGTAATCTCTACTTTTGGAGTGATTTGGGCCGCTGGCGGTGTCTCGGAGCGATGTACTCGCGCGGATGGGGCCGCTCGTTGTACCATAACTGCAACTGACTCGTAAGGAGCATCCATGCCCATTCGCATTCCCGACGCCCTCCCTGCCGCCGCGCAGCTCGAGAGCGAGAACATCTTTGTCATGACCGAGTATCGCGCGCTGCACCAGGACATCCGTCCGCTGCGCGTGCTCATCCTCAACCTCATGCCCACCAAGATCGCCACCGAGACGCAGATCATGCGCAAACTCTCCAACACGCCGCTGCAGGTGGAGGTGGACCTGCTGCGCACCAAAACGCACGAGGCCACGCACGTGAGTGCCGGCCACCTGGAGACGTTCTACCGCACGTTCGACGACATCCGCGACATCCACTACGACGGCCTGATCATTACGGGCGCGCCGGTGGAACAGATGCCGTTCGAGGAGGTCGACTACTGGCTCGAACTCTGCCAGATTATGGATTGGTCCACCACACACGTGCACTCTACGCTGCACATTTGTTGGGGTGCGCAGGCCGGCCTGTACCACCACTACGGTATTCAGAAGCACGACCTGCCGGCAAAGGCGAGCGGCGTGTTCGAGCATTATCTGGTGAAGCCGCAAAGCCCGCTGGTCCGCGGCTTTGACGACCGTTTCTATGCCGTGCATTCACGCAACACCGATGTGCGCCGCGAGGACGTGGAAGCCGAGCCGCAGCTTGAGGTCGTGGCCGTGTCCGACGAGGTGGGCCTGTATATCGTCAAGTCGACCGACAGCCGTCGCTTCTTTGTCTTTGGCCATCCGGAGTACGATACCGACACGTTGCGCCTGGAGTACGAGCGAGACGTGAAGCGCGGGCTCAACCCTCAGGTGCCGGCGCATTACTTCCCGAACGACGACCCCACCGCCGAGCCGCGCAACGTCTGGCGCAGCCAGGCTCAGCTGCTCTACACCAACTGGCTCAACTACTACGTCTACCAGACCACGCCCTACGACCTGGCTCGCGCTGGCGAGGAGCACTAGGCCGCTGTCGTGGCTGTGGCTGCGGCGGTTATCGTGGCCGCTACGCGACGAGCGTGGATAATCGGACGCATGTTGAATGAGCGTGGATAATCTCCCACTTTTGGTCGAGGAACAGGCCCAAAGTGGGAGATTTTCCACGCTCGATTTTTCTGCGGCTGTCGTAGGCGGCAGCACCACGCGTCGAGTGTTTACGGACAGCATCGCAAACTAGGTAGTTTCGAGCCACAGCATATTTTCTTTTAAGGAAATCGACGGCTTTTGAGGCATAAAGATGTGGAGACAGGGACCTCTGGACAACCGCTCTACCTGCAGATATAGAGCATTGGCCTAAAACGTCCAAAACCGTCAAGCATTTGGTCAGCTGCTGGACAGCATTTGGTCAGACTTCGCATGAAACCGTCTGGTACGTTGGCGCCGTTCCAAGAGTTTGGAGGCGACATGGCAAACATGACGGCGAATCAAAGACTTGCAGGTCACATTAAGGCATGCGAACAGCAGATGAGCTGCGTGTACGCGCGAACTGCGGCGGAGGCAAAGCAGATTGAGCGACGGGTGGCGGCGGGAAGTCTAGAGGCGGTCATGCCAGGGCTGTATGCGCGTCCGGAATATTGGTCCGAACTCAAGTTTCGACAGCGTTATCTGCATCGGGTGCGGGCCCTTGCGCAAAAGCATCCCGACTGGACGTTTTGCTCCTATACGGCGGCTGTTATCTATGGCCTTTCGGTTTCGCATGCCAATTTGACGCACATCCATATCGCCGTGGCACCGGCACAATCAACGACGCCGGACTCTCAGGTCGTTCGCCATCGTTATGTTCGTCAAACACGGGCCACCCAGATGGACATTGCCGTGACCGATATCGATCAAACGATTACGGATTGCCTGGTCGATGCATCGTTTGTCGAGGGACTGATCATTGCGGACTCGGCGCTTCATGAGCAGCTGTTGTCGAAGGAGCATCTCGTTGAGGCAGTCAACAAGCTTGGCTTAAATCGTCGCGGTGTTGTGACGGCGCGCAGGGTTGCACGGTATGCCGATGGCCTGTCGGAAAGCGGTGGCGAGTCCAAGGCGCGCGCCCTGATGATCGAGCGCGGCTGGCAGACGCCGGAGCTGCAAATTGAGCTGTTCGACCCGGTTGAGCCGGGACGGCCGTATCGCGTCGACTACTTGTGGCGCGTGGAAGATCGGCTGATCATCGGGGAATTTGACGGATTCGTTAAAAGCGAGAAGGCAGCGGAGGAGGGCAAGCTCGCAAAGGCGCAGTTTGATGAGCGCCAGCGCGAGTCGAGGCTTTCGCTGCTTGATAACTGCAGGATCGTGCGCTTGTGCTGGGATGATCTGAGGGATCCGGCAAAGCTCGATCGCAAGCTCAAAGTTGCCGGCGTGCCGCGTGCATGTTGAGGCGGTTGCGGGGCGTTAAGCTGCACGAGCGCGGATAATCGGACACACGAGCGCGGAAATCTGGACGCGCGTTGATTGAGCGTGGATTTTCAGACATACGAGCGTGGATTATCGGACGTTTGAATAATGAGCGTGGATAATCTCCCGTTTTTTGCCCCCGAACAGTCCCAAAGTGGGAGTTTTTCCACGCTTATCTTGCGGGTGCGATACAACGACATTTAGGCGCTGACGATGTTGGGCAGCGGCAGGTCGTGGGCATCGGTGGGGATGTGGTCGACGTGCTGTTCGTCAAAGGCGATGCCGACGATTTGACATACGGGCGAGAGCATGGGCAGGTAGCGGTCATAGCAGCCGCCGCCGTAGCCTAGGCGCATGCCGGTGCGGTCGAATGCTACGAGCGGCACGACGATCATGTCGAGAGCTTCGGCAGGCACGATAGGGAAGCGGCTGCTGTCGATGTCCGTGGCCGCAAAGGCCCGCGTGGGGTGGGCGATAAACGGAGCCGCGTCCGCGTCGCCGGCAGCAACTGCCCGCATACACATGCGCTGGCCACAAGCTGCGGCGTCTGTTGCCGAGAGCATGCACGGATAGGCCACGCGCCAGCCACGTTTGGCGGCAGCTGCGGCAAACGCGGCTGAGTCGACTTCGGAACCCATCGCGGCATAGACGGCAACGGTGTGCGGCGCCGCGGCATCCAAGCGGCCCAGCAGCTCAACCAGCCGCGCACAGATATCAGCAGACTTCGCCGCCCGCAAGTCCAAATCAAGAGCATCACGCCGAGCAATCACCGCCCGCCGCAACTCAGCCTTGTCCATCCCGGCTTCCTCTCCCAAACCTACCAAAAAGGGACAGGTTTATTTTGGCAGGTTTTATTTGGGCAAATGTCGAAACCACCACAAAGGTGCCTGTCCCCTTTGTGGTGGTTTTGCTTGCTGTGGCTAGCCCAGCAGGTCGATGACGTTAAAGCCGGCGTTGCTCTTGGCGATGACGTCTCGGCCGCCAAAGACGCAGGTCGGCGACTCGGCTGCGATGCGCGTCACATCGGCGCCGAGCGAGCGCAGTTCACCGGGCGTGGCGGCGAGCATCTGGGCGCGGCGCTTCTCGCGCGCGTTGGGATCGAGGCCGGCCAGGTAAGTCGTGTTGCGGCGCTTGGTGAGCGCGTAGGGCTTCACCGGCGCGTCCATGCCGCTCACGCAGCTCACGATAAAGCCCTCAAAGGCGGCTTCGTCGGGTTCAAAGCTGCCGAGCCATTCGCCCGCGCGCGCCACGCGCTCAATCGAGGGATCGATTGCCGGGTCGCGGTAGGTGTAGAACGCCGCCTGGCGCTCGCCGGCCGCGCGGAATCCGCAGCCGTACGCGCCGCCCTTTACGCGGATCTCGTTCCACAGGTAATCGTAGGAGAGCGCGTTGGCGGCAACCGCCCAGGCGCCCGTCACGTCGATGCCCAGACGGCGCGGGTCGCATGCGCTTGCCGCAAAGCAGATGTCGCTGGGGATGACAAAGGCCTCGTGGCGGTCGCGCGGCACCGGCACCACGAGCGCGTCGCGGCCGGCAGCGCCGTCGCCGTCGCCCACGCCAAGCCCCAGGTCGCCCGCGGTGGCCCAGTACGTGTCAAAGTCCTCGTCGCTGCCGGTAAAGCTCGCCATGCAGCCATCGGCCACAAAGATGCGGCCCGCCAGCTCGGCAAACTTGGCGCGCAGGCTATCCAAGCGCTCGTCAAAGTGCTCGAGCAGATCACGCAAGAACAGGTAGAAGTCCACGCCCGAGAGCTGTTCGCGCACCACGGCCGAAGGCGAGCTGTAACTCATCGCGCGACCGAGTGCTGCCGAGTGGCCGTTGTTGATAAAGCCCTGCTCAAGCCCAATGCGAATCTGCGTGAGCACGTCGCGCACGCGATCGGCGCCGGCATCGAGCAGCAGCGTGCTCGACCACACCTCGCGCGGCAGGTTTGCCAGCGCATCGATCTTCTCGGACAGGGCGCCGGCGCTTACCAGCAGGTAGGGGCGCACGCCGTCCACGTCGGGCTGCGTCATGACCTCGGTCGTAAAGCTCAAAAAGCCCAGCTTGCCGGCGATGAGATTATCGAGCTCCTCGGCCGAGTGCTCGCTCGTGGGCAGCTGCTTGAGCAGGCGGCAGAGCAGGGTCACGTAGGGCAGGTCCTCAAACGCGACGCAACCCAGATCGAAATATTGCATGGCGTAGGCCAGGCGGTTGGTGGGGATGTCGTGGCGCAGGCAGGGGATGGGCGCGGTTGTGTCCACGACCAGCGGCGGCTCGGGGCGTGCCTCGCTAATGTCGGACACGCGCAGGCGCGGCAGCGTGGCCTTGGCTTCGGGCGTGTCCTCGGCCTCCTGCGCGGCACGCAACGCGGCCGTGCGCTCGACCACGTCGGCCAGCTCGGTATCGGTCATGGCATCGCGCTTGGCTGCCAGCTCAGCGCCCTCGGCGCCCTCCGAACCGGAGCCGGCGTCCACCGGCACCAGCTCGACGAGCGCCATGTGGTCGTTTTCCAGCACCAGCTCGCGCAGCAGGTCCTCAAAGTAGCTACCGTCCAGCTCGCCGCGCAGCTCCTCGTACACCGGGCCGTACTTGAGCGCCAGCGTCGCGGCGTTGTCATCGTAGAGCCAGGTGCTCAGCGCGTCGCACGCAATGGCCACGCCGTCGGCGATACCGTAGTCGCGCTGGCGCAGGTCGTATTCGTTGCTGCTGATGATGGCCTCTAGGCGCTCGCGCGGAACGCCGTGCTCACACAGGTCGCGGCAGGCGTCCTGGAACACGCGACGCAGCTCGCGCGCCACGCCGGGCTGCGCGTTTTGCAGCATGATGAGCTCGTAGGGCTGCAGGCTCTCGGCCGCGGTGTAGCTCACCACGTTGCCGCCCAGGCCGGCGGCCAGAATGGCCTTCTTAACTGGTGCCTCGTTGGAGCCCAGCAGCGCCTCGAACAGGATGTCCGCCGCGATCGTGCGCTTGCGGTCGAGCGCGCTGCCCAGCACAAGACCCAGGCCCACCAGGGCGTTCTCGGGCGTGGTAGCCATCTCGATGCGCTTGTACTCGCAGGTCACAGGCGCCTGTACGCCCAGCGGATTGGGCGCCAGCGCGGACGGGTCCTCGCCGGCGGCAACGGCTGCGTCCATGCGGCGGCTCGCGGCACTCGGCTGCGACAGATAGCGCTCGTCCAAAAAGGCCAGGGCGCGGTCCACGTCCAGGTCGCCGTAGAGCGTGATGTAGGAGTTGGAAGGATTGTAGTGGCGCGCGTGCGTGTCCAGGAACTGCTCGTAGGTGAGTGCGGGAATCGCGCGCGGGTCGCCACCGCTCTCGTGCGCATAGGCGGTGTCAGGATAGAGCGCGGCGTTGACGGCGTCGTCCAGCACGCTCATGGGGTCGGACAGCGCGCCCTTCATCTCGTTGAACACCACGCCGTTATAGCACAGCGTGCCCTCGCGCAGGCTGGCGGAGCTGTCGCCGTCCTCGCCCTCGACGCCCTCCGGCAGGTCCAGCTCGTAGTGCCAGCCCTCCTGCTCAAAAATGGTGGGCTTGGTATAGATAGCCGGGTTGAACACTGCGTCCAGGTACACGTCCATCAGGTTGTACAGGTCCTGCTCGTTGGTGGTGGCAACAGGGTAGATGGTCTTGTCGGGGTAGGTCATGGCGTTGAGGAACGTCTGCATGGAGCTCTTGATCAGATCGACAAACGGCTCCTTGACGGGGAACTTGGCCGATCCGCACAGCACCGAGTGCTCAAGAATATGGAACACGCCGGTGGAATCGGCTGGCGGCGTCTTAAAGCCAATGGCAAAGGCCTTGTTTTCGTCGTTGCACGCCAGGTACAGCAGACGAGCGCCCGAGACGGTGTGGCGCAGCACGTAAGCGTCTGCGTCAAGCTCGGGCACGGTCTCGCAGCGCTCGACGGTAAAGCCGTGGCAGGTGGTTCCGGGCACCAGTAGCGCGGCGGCAGCGGCGCGAGGGTCAGTTGAGGTGGTGGGCATATGCAGCCTCCTTTGACGCCCCAGCGGGGGCGAATCGAGTCGAATCCTCGAGAGTATACCCATATGGGGCCGCGGCTCTGCGGCGAACTGACAACTGCCAGCCGGGACATCGACGTCGGTTCGGCGGCACATGTCGCGAGCGGGCGCTATCCCCGTTTAAATGAAATAACCCCCGATGGCCGAAACATGCTGGAAATAGTATGGAACGCTTAAAAGTTCTAATACAATATAAGTCATCTATCTATAAACTGCCGATTCCTTGCAAAGGTATGGTTGATATGGTTGAAGCAAATAGCGTTATTCCCCTGTACAAGCAGATCGTTCGCGCACTTTCTGATTTGATTGCCAACGGCACGTACCGCCCGGGAGATAAGCTCCCTACTGAGACGGAACTCATTGAGCAATTTGGCGTGAGCCGAATTACTGTGCGCTCGGCAATCAAGGAAATGGAAGATGCTGGGCTTGTTGAGAGGGCCCGCGGCAAGGGCACGTTCGTTTCGTCGGACACACAGATGTATGCCGCGGACGACCGTGAGAGCTTTACCCATTCGTGCCAGCTTGCGGGAAAACAGGCATCTACCAGGGTGCTCGAAATGGGCTGGGATTTTCCAAGCCTGCGAGACGCAAAGTTCCTGGGTGTTGACGACACTCAAAAGGTATTGCGCAGTCGCCGTCTGCGCCTTGTGGATGGCAAGCCCACGATGCTGGAAACCAATTGCTATTCCGACACACTTTCATTCCTGGAGCATGAGTCCCTCGAGGATTCGCTTATGGCGGTGCTCGATCGCCATGGGATTAAGATGGGGCCCAACACGCGTACGCTCGAGGTCTGCTACGCGAGCGAGCTCGAGGCGGCATATCTTAACGTGGAGCTGGACTCCTCGCTGCTCTTGTTTGTCGATAGACGTTATGCTCCGGGCGGCGAGCCGCTCTTCATCTCCCGTCAGGTGTATTGCACTGAGCGTCTGAAGTTCTATCTGTAAATAAATCCGTCGATTTACCGACTGATTGTTACCGTTCGCGGAATTAGAAAATTGACACTCCGCGCCGGGAAGATTGCTAATATACTTTGTTATGACAATATAGTACGTCTTATTGATATTGGAGAACTATGAATAAGATTTTGCTAGCGAGTCATGGCTATCTCGCCCAAGGTATGAAGAGCTCTCTTGAGATTCTGATGGGCGCTAACGACCGAATCGAGTGTTTGTGCGCCTATGTCGATGACGATTCAAGAGACGTCGCGGCGCTTATCGATGCTTGGATGGAGTCGAAGGACCCTGCCGACTCTTGGTTTGTCGTGACTGACATCTTTGGCGGCTCTGTAAACAACGAATTCATTCAGAGGCAGACCGCCGGATCGTTTGCGTTGATCACCGGAATGAACTTGCCGCTGCTGGTGGAAATGGCTACACAGCTGGACTCCCTGGATGCGGACAAGGCCAAAGCTGCGGTCGAGGGATCACGTTCGTTTATCATGCTTTGTGAGGCGGCGGACATGCTTGCCGATGTCGAAGAAGAAGAGTTCTAGTTAGTTCTGGTTCGAGCCCTAGCTAAAGCCACGCCTGTCATTACCTTTATTACGTGCGGAGATGATTACGATGATTAAGCTTACGAGAGTTGATTACCGATTGATTCACGGCCAGGTCGCCATGTCTTGGACGCATGCGCTGGATGTCGATTGCATCCTGTGTGCCAGCGACGCCGTGGCAAAAGACGACATGAGAAAAGCCGCATTGAGGCTAGCTCGTCCCAACGGCGTGAAGCTCGTCATAAAAGACGTAAACGCTGCTATCGAGGCGCTCAACAGCGGCGTCACCGACAAGTATTCGCTGTTTATCATTGTCGAGACGATCGAGGATGCCTATCGCCTTGCTAAGGGTTGCAAAGACATCAAGGAGATCAATCTGGGCGGAACTCGAAAGTCTCCCGAGACCACGCTTCATCCGACCCCCGCGATCTTTGCGACCGAAACCGATGCCGAGCATATCCAAGAGCTTGTGAACGATGGCGTGGTTATCGAAATCCGTCAGGTTCCCAATGACTCAAAGGTACTTGCCAAGGACGTTTTCTAGCTGGAAACATGCCATTGTCTAGCATTTATTAACTAGGTCCTCCTTTCTTTGGCCCGCCGATCATTTTGAACTGCCTCCCATTTCTTGGACATGAGAAATGGGAGGCTTTCTTTATGCGC
>URBS01000085.1 GCA_900546085.1 uncultured Collinsella sp. | reverse complement strand
CGTAAAGGCACAGGTCAACGCCCGTGGCTGCGAGTTGTACGGTACATGGGCGCAGGAGCTGGGCTTTCTGTTCTGCCGCACCGGGTCGATGGTGTTGGGCTTTAACGACGAGGACCGCACGCATCTGGAGCAGCTGCGGCGCAACGGCCATGTCAACGGTGTTCCCGAGCTGTCGATCGTCGGACCCGACCGCATCCACGAATTAGAGCCGCGTGCCAGTGCCGATGCAACGTGCGCGTTGTGGTGCCCCTCGACTGGCTTTGTCGATCCCTTTGAGGTCGCCATTGCCGCGCTGGAGAACGCCGTCGCCAACGGCGTGACATTTATGCGGTCTGCGCCGGTGGAAGCGATTGAGGTTGCTGGCGGCGAGACTACCGACGGGGCTGTGCGCTTTACGCTGGCGACGCCCGCCGGAGAGGTGCGCTGCCGCTACCTGATCAACGCCGCGGGCAACGGCGCCGCGGACATCTCGCATATGGCGGGCGCCGAAGAGTTTCAGATGGTCTGGCGCCAGGGCAACATCGTGGTGCTGGACAAGGAGCCGCGGGCGCTCATGCCGCTCTACCCCGTTCCCATGCCGGTGTCCAAGGGCGTTATCGTCACGGGAACCGTGCACGGCAACACCGTGATTACCGCGACGGCCGCCGTGCGCGAGCCGGGCGACACGCAGACCTATGCGAGCGATGTAAACGCGCTCCTGAACGGCGCGCGCAAGCTGGTGCCCGACCTGGAGACGCACCGCGTGGTGCGTGCGTTTGCCGGCGGGCGTCCGGTCATTCGGGGAACGAACGACTTCTTTATTGGACAGTCGGCCGTGGTGCCGGGGCTCTTCCAAGCGGCGGGCATTCAGTCCCCAGGCGTGGCGAGCGCGCCTGCCATTGCCGAGCGTATAGAACTTGTGATGCGTGAGTCGGGCGTGGAGCTGCGCGAGCGGGCGGACTGGAATCCAATTCGCCGCGAGCCGGACGACTTTGACCGCGCACCGCTGGCGCGCAAGGAGGAGCTGATCGAGTCCGACCCCGCGTGGGGGCAGATCGTCTGCCGCTGCGAGACGGTGCCCGAGGCCGAGATAGTGGCCGCGATCCGACGCCACCCGGGCGCGGTTTCGGTCGAGGGCGTCAAGCGCCGCTGCCGAGCCGGCATGGGTCGGTGCCAAAGCGGCTTTTGCCAGAGCCGCGTGGTGGCGATCCTGGCGCGCGAGCTGGGCTGCGACCCCAGCGAAGTGCTGTTGGAAGATGCCGGATCTTGGTTGGTCGAGGGACCGCTGAAGGGGGTGCGCTAGAATGGCGACGTTTGATATGCGCGACGAACGCGCGGAGGCGAGCGCCGTGGCAACGCAAGCCTTCGACGTGGTCGTTATCGGCGGCGGACCTGCCGGCATGGCGGCCGCGCTTGCCGCGCAAAAGGCCGGTGTGCGCGTGGCCATCGTGGAGCGTGAGCAGCATCTGGGCGGTATCCTGCGCCAGTGCATCCACCCCGGCTTTGGCCTGTCGCACTTTAAACAGGAGCTCACCGGTCCCGAGTACGCGCAGCGCTTTATCGACCAGGTGCACGCAACCGACATTGCGCTGTTCCTGAACAGTATGGTGCTTGGGATTGATTCAGGCGAGCCGACGGGAGCCACCGCGGTCCATACCGTCACGCTCATGAGCCCTGCCGGCATGCTGCAGCTCACCGGGCGCGCGGTCGTCCTTGCCATGGGTTGCCGTGAGCGCACCCGCAGCGAGATCAAGATCCCCGGCAGTCGTCCCGCCGGCGTGTTTACGGCCGGTCTGGCGCAGCGATACATCAATATCGAGAACCTCAAACCCGGCTCGCGCGCCGTCATTTTGGGTTCGGGCGATATCGGGCTGATCATGGCACGTCGCTGCACGCTCGAGGGGATTTCGGTCGAGGGCGTGTACGAGCTCATGCCGTACGCCAACGGACTGCGCCGCAACGTCAAGAACTGCCTGGACGACTTTGGAATTCCACTGCACCTGTCCACCACCGTCACGCGCGTGATCGGGCACGACCGCGTGGAGGCCGTCGAGGTAAGCCAGGTCGACGAGCACCTGGCGCCCATTGCCGGGACGGAGCGCATCGTTCCGTGCGACACGCTGCTGCTTTCGGTAGGTCTGATTCCCGAGAACGAGCTTTCGGTTGCCGCAGGCGTGGAACTTGACCCGCGCACACGCGGTGCCGTAGTTGACCAGAGCCTCCAGACAGGCGTGCCGGGCATCTTTGCCTGTGGCAACGTGCTGCACGTGCACGACCTGGCCGACAACGTGACGACCGAGTCCGAGCGCGCCGGTGCGGCTGCGGCGACGTGGGCGTTGGGCGGCGACGGCGGGGCGAGCGCTGCGGGCACGAGCTGCGAGCTGATGGTCTCCCCTGCCGGCATTGCGGGATACGCGCTGCCGGGACGCATTACGGCTGCGGCGCTCACCAAGCTGAACTTCCGCGTGCGCCGGCCGGTCGATGCCGCCCGCGTGCGCATCTTAGCCAACGGCGAAGAACTGTTTGCGGGCAAAGTCCGCCCGTTTAAACCGAGCGTCATGGAAAGCTTCCCGCTGCCGGCAAAGGTCATCAAGCAGGCGTTCGACCTGGGTGCCAGCGAGATTGTCCTATCCGTCGACCCCATCGAGGAGGCATAAACTATGAGCGATAACGTGATCGAAACGCTGCAGTTCAACTGCACCACCTGCCCATCCGAGTGCCTCCTGACCGTAGAGGTGGAGCGCGATGCCAACGGCGCCGTGGCAGAGGTGCGCTCCGTGACCGGCAACAGCTGCCCACGCGGTGATAAATTCGCGCATCAGGAACTCACCTGCCCCATGCGCGTGCTCACCACCACCGTGGCGGTATCCGGCGGCGATGAGGCGCTGCTGCCCGTGCGCACGGCCGAAGCCATCCCGCTGGCACTCCACGCCCAAGCCATGGACCTCATCCGAGGTCTAGTCGTCAACGCCCCCATCCGCATGGGCGACGTCGTGCTGGAGAACCTCCTCAACACCAACATCGACCTCATCGCCAGCATGGACATCGACCCCGCCTAAGCAGCTAATTTGGGACGGGGCTCTTTTAGCTACCCCGCCATCCACCCCGCCCCTCCTCAATTGCGGTGAAATAGTTCCTGATTTCCGCCAAAACCCCGGCATCCAGGAACTATTCCACCGCAACTTGCCTTGGGATCGATATTTAGATTGTGCCTACTTTAGTGCCATTTCAAAACTATGCCGGATTACGGGGCTGATTCGGAGACCCCCATCCATACCGGCATTTTTCGATTTTTGATAAGCCGTCTACCTGCGGTTTTAATTTCGCAATTTTTCCAATGGTCAAGTAATACAGGTCCAGCCCCGTAATCCGCCATAGTTTTGAAAGCAGCTAATTCGGGACGACCCTCTTATGACTACTTTTACCTATCATTCCGCATGTTTGACACAGCTAAAATAGCCCCGTCCCAAATTGACTACCCTGGCGTTGGGGATACCATGGTGACACCCTAGCGAAAGGATGTTTCATGGCACATGTCGATGACCAGCGTGTGGCGCGCGTGCTCGATGCGCTCGAGGCTCAGCACCCCGGCGCGCAGCTGCTTGTGAACGACCCGTGGTCGATCTACTATCTGACCGGCTTTTATGCCGATATGTTCGAGCGTTTTTGCGGCGTGCTGCTCGCACGCGATGCCGAGCCGGTAATCTTGATTAACGCCCTGCATCAGCTGCCCGAGTACGACAATGCCCGCGTGGCCTACCACAACGACACCGACGTCGTGACCGACGCCATCGCTCGCGAGGTCAATCCATCCAAGCCCCTCGGCATCGATACCGTCATGCGCTCCGGCTTTTTGCTGCCCCTTATGGATCGTCACGCCGCGAGCGAGTTCTTCCTGGGCGACTTTGCCGTCACCGCAGCACGCGCCCACAAGGATGCCGCCGAGCAGGAGCTCATGCGCATGTCCTCGGCCGCTAACGACGCCGTAATGGCCGACGCCATCAAGCTCGTCAACGAAGGCGTAACGGAGCACGAAATTGCCGACCAGATGCTCGGCCTGTATCGCAAGCACGACTGCGAAGGCTTTAGCTTTCCGCCCATCGTGAGCTTTGGTGCCAACGCCGGCGACCCGCATCACGAGCCCGACGGCACCGTACTCAAGCGCGGCGATGTGGTGCTGTTCGACATTGGCGGACGTCGCCGCAACTACTGCTCGGACATGACGCGCACGTTCTTTTGGGGCGAGCCGGACAAGGAGACGGCACACATCTACGACATCGTGCGCCGCGCCAACGAGGCCGCCGAGGCGCTCATCGCACCGGGCGTGCGCATGTGCGACCTGGACCGTGCCGCGCGCGACGTGATTGAGGACGCTGGCTACGGCAAGTACTTCACGCATCGCCTGGGCCACTCGATCGGCCTGCAGGACCACGAGCCGGGCGACGTTTCGCTCGTCAACGAGCAGGTCGTAGAGCCGGGCATGACGTTCTCCATCGAACCGGGCATCTACCTCCCCGGCCGCACCGGCGTCCGCATCGAGGACCTAGCCCTGGTGACCGAGTCCGGCGTCGAGATTCTCAACGCCTACCCCCACGACCTAGTCCGCCTAGACTAGCCCCTTCCCAATAGCCCCTCAATAAGTTGCGGTGGAATAGTTCCCAGATGGGCCCACGTAGGCAAAATCCAGGAACTATTTCACCGCAACTGCCAAGGGGCCAAGTCGATCAATTTGAAAGACTAGAGCTGCGCCACGAAAGCGGGCCATCTACTACGTTTAACCCGCATGGGTCGACCATGCGGGTCTTTTTTGAAAATCTGCAAGCCTTCTACCTGCGGTTTTAATTTCACAAGTCTCGGCGTGGTCGGGGGTATCCGGTCAAACGTAGTAGATAGGCCCATTTCGTGGCAAGCATGTCAATTCGGGGCCCCGTCCCAAATTGGCTACCCGGCAAATGGGGCTAGCGCAGCAGCCCCGCTACTTCGCCGGCCAGGGTGATGGTGCCGGCTGCTACGAAAGGCTCGCCCGCGGCATCGAGGGCTGCGAGGGCCTCGGATACGCTGGGATACACACCCGCGAGCTTATCGGCGTCCACCAGGGCAGCGAGCTCCTCCGCCGGCAGCGCGCGGTCGGAATCGGTCTGAGTCACAACCACGCGCGGGAAAGCCGGGATCAACACGTCGACGATGCCCGCCACGTCCTTGTCGGCCAGCGCGGCGCACAGCAGCGTGGGGCGGTTCTCCACGCACGGATCGATCTCGTCCAGTGCGCTCACAAAGTTCTCGCAGCTCTGGGGGTTATGGCAGGCGTCAATCAGCTTGAGCGGATCGGTCCCCAGCACATCAAAGCGACCCGGTGTGGGGCAACCCATAAGCGACGCATCAAGCGCATCGTGGTCAAGCTCGCGACCCAGATACCCCTCGCACAGCATAATCGCGCACGCGGCATTCTGCGGCTGATACGCCGGCTTGACCATGCTCGACGTATAGATCGCACGCGGCGTGGTACAGCTAAACTCAACCGTGTCGCCCACATGTGCCGGCACCTTGGTCGTGGCATGGTTCACCACCAGCGGCACAATGCCGCACTCGCGACAACGCGCATCCATCACGCGCTGAACGCTCGGCTCATGCGTGCCCTCGCCCAGAACAACCAGGCGTCCGGGCATGATGACCGCGGCCTTCTCCCCCGCAATGGCCTCGAGCGTGTCGCCCAGAATGCGCGTGTGATCGAGCCCGATGCCCGTAATGGCAACGGCAACGGGATCTGTCGCACTCGTGGCGTCCCAACGTCCGCCCATACCAACCTCGAGCACGGCAACATCCACCGCGGCCTCGGCAAACACGACAAGTGCGGCAGCCGTCAGCAGGTCAAACGGCGTGATGGCATAGGCACGCTCCCCCGCCGCAATACGACACGCATTCACACGACGACCTGCCTCGACGGCGGCAGAAACGCCACGGGCAAAGGCCTCGTCGCTCACAACGCGCCCGTCAACCTCCATGCGCTCGGGGTAACGCACAAGCTGCGGCGACGTATACAGCGCCGTCTTAAGCCCCTCACCACGCAAGATGGCAGCCGAAAAACGCGTGGTCGAAGTCTTGCCATTGGTACCGGCAACCTGGATGCAATCGAAATACTCATCCGGACGCCCCAGCTCATCGAGCATATCGACAACCGTCTCAAGCAGAGGCCCAGCATCCCCAGAAATCCGCCCCGTGTCGGCAGCAAGCCCCACAGCCTCATTAAACGAAAGCAAATCAAACTCAAAAGGAACGGTATACAAGCCAGAACGCTTAGGCATTTTTAGAACCGCCATTCATAGATAAATAAAACAGTATAGGTTGAGGATAGTCAGCGAAAACGCCTCTGATGAGCCAAGGTGCCGTGAAACAAGGGCGCATAGGGCGCCCGAAGTTGAACGGCAGATTGGCCATCAGAGGCGTTTGCAGCGTCGAGTCAGCCGCCGTTCGTTAGAACGGCGGAATAGGTGTCCGCAGCGGAGAGCAAAGCATCGGGACGCGTCCCCCAGTAACACCTACGAGAAGTCAGCAACCTGAGCAGTCAGCGCCACCAGGATCTCCTTGAGCTCAGCTGCACGGTCCCTCTTCTTCTGGACCACCGCAGGCGCGGCCTTGGCAACAAAGCCCTCGTTAGCAAGGGTCTTCTCGCAGCCGGCGAGCTCCTTCTGCGCAGCGGCGATCTCCTTCTCCAGGCGCGCCTTCTCGGCCGAAAGATCAACCTTGCCCTCGAGCACCACAAAGACCTCGACACCGCTGTCGACCACGGCGATGCTCGCAGCCGGCTTCTCGACGTCGGTACCCATGACCAGCGAAGCGGTGTTCGCCAGCGGCTCGATGGTCGAACGCAGGCTCTCGAGCTTCTCGATGTCCTCGGCGCCGGCGCGCACGACCACGTCGAGCTCGGCCTTGGGGCTCAAGCGATAACGCGAACGCGTGGCGCGAGCGGCAGACACGACGGTGCGGCACAGCTCAAACGCGCGCTCGGCGTCCTCGTCAACATACTTGTCGTAGTCGGCGGGCTCGGGCCACTTGGCGATCATGAGCGCCTCGGCGCGGTTCACGTTGCCCTCGGCGTCCAGGTCGAGCACACTCGCCGGCATGTTGTCCCAGATCTCCTCGGTGACAAACGGCATGAGCGGATGCATCAGGCGAATGGAGGTGTCGAGCACAAAGATCAGGTTGCGCTGAGCCTGCAGACGGCCCTCGCCCTTCAGGCGGGCCTTGGTGACCTCGACGTACCAGTCGCAGACCTCGTTCCAGAAGAACTGCTGCACGCCGCGCGCCATGTCGCCAAAGGTGTAGTTCTCGATGCCCTCGGTGACCATCTTCACGGCCTTGGCCAGGCGGCTGAACATCCAGGCGTCGGCCGGCGTCTCCACGACGGGCTCGCCGGGCGTGTAGCCCTCCATGTTCATGAGCAGGAAGCGGCTGGCGTTCCAAATCTTGGTCACAAACGACTTGGCCTGGTCGGTGCGCGGGCTGTCGATGAGCTTCTTGGTCTTCTTGTCGATGTTCGCGTCGAACTTGACGTCCTGGTTATTGGTGCACAGCGTGAGCAAGTTGAAGCGCATGGCGTCGGCGCCGTACATGCCAATGAGGTCCATGGGGTCAACGCCGTTGCCCTTGGACTTGGACATGCGGCTGCCGTCCTTGGCCAGAATCGTCGGGTAGATGACGATGTCCTTAAACGGGACCTCGTCCAGGAAGTACAGCGAGCTCATGACCATGCGGGCGACCCACAGCGCGATGATGTCGCGCGCGGTGACCAGCGCCGTCGTGGGGTGATGTCCCTCGAGCAGCTCCGGCTTTTGCGGCCAGCCCTGCGTGGCGAAGGTCCACAGCTGCGAGCTGAACCAGGTGTCCAGCACGTTCTCATCCTGATGCACGTGATGGCCGCCGCACTTGGGGCACACGTCGGTGTCCTCGGTCAGGGCGTCCTCCCAACCGCAGTCCTCGCAGTAGAACACGGGGATGCGGTGGCCCCACCACAGCTGGCGGCTAATGCACCAGTCCTTGAGGTTCTCCATCCAGGTGGTGTAGGTCTGCGTCCAGCGCGCGGGGTGGAAGGTGACCTTGCCGGAGTTGACGGCGTCGAGCGCCGGCCCCTTGAGCTTGTCGACGGCCACAAACCACTGCTCGGACAGCCACGGCTCCAACGCGGCGTCGCAACGGTAGCAGTGCATGACGGAGTGGTCGTGCTCTTCGACGTGGTCGAGCAGGTCATGCTCCTCGAACCACTTGATGACGGCTTCGCGGCACTCGTCGCGGTTCATGCCAGTGAACTCGCCATAGCCCTCGACGACCACCGCGTGCTCGTCGAAAATGTTGATCTGCGGTAGGTCGTGGGCCTGACCCATGGCGTAGTCGTTGGGGTCGTGAGCAGGCGTGACCTTGACGAAGCCGGAACCGAAGTTGGCGTCGACATGCCAATCCTCAAAGATGGGGATCTCGCGGTCGACGATGGGGAGCTTGACGGTCTTGCCCACGAAGGCGGCCTTCTCGGGGTCCTTCGGGGAGACGGCGACGCCCGTGTCGCCGAGCATGGTCTCGGGGCGCGTGGTGGCGACGACGATGTAGTCCTGGCCGTTAACCGGCTCGGTCAGCGGGTAGCGCAGGTGCCACAGGTGGCCCTTCTCGTCCTTGTACTCGGCCTCGTCGTCCGAGATGGCGGTGGTGCAGTTGGGGCACCAGTTGACGATGCGCTTGCCACGATAGATCAAGCCGTCGTGGTACCAGTCGCAGAACACCTTGCGCACGGCCTGGGCGTAATCCTCGTCCATGGTGAAGCGCTCGTTGTCAAAGTCGACGGAGCAGCCCATGCGCTTAATCTGCTCGACGATGATGCCGCCGTACTCATGGGTCCAATCCCAGCAGGCGTCGACAAACTTGTCGCGACCGATCTCCAGGCGACTGATACCCTCCTCTTTGAGCTTCTTGTCGACCTTGGTCTGCGTGGCGATACCGGCGTGATCGGTGCCCAGCACCCAGCGCGTAGACTTGCCGCGCATGCGGGCCATACGGATGATGGCATCCTGGATGGAATCGTCGGTGGCGTGGCCCATGTGGAGCTTGCCGGTCACATTGGGAGGCGGAATGGTGACGGTGCAGTCGCCCACGCCCTCACGGCGCTTGTAGTAGCCGCCGTCGAGCCACTTCTGCAGGATCGCCGGCTCGTTGGTCGACGGATCGTAGTTCTTGGGCATCTCTTCCATATATCTCTCCCTTGCCCGTCGGGGAGGAATGTAGGCCCGCTAGGGTCTGCATTCCTCCCCTTAGGTATCGATTACTTCAGTCTGATATGACTTCGCTGAGGCTTAAACAAACACACAGAATAACACAGGTAGTTGGGTGTTTTGCGTATATATAAAATAGCCTCCGACCGCGGATGGTCGGAGGCTATTTGCAAGCACGTTTTTGGCAGGTTTACCCGTAGATGCGTTGGGGCTGTTCTTCGCCCTTAACCGCCGCTTCGGTTACGACGACCTTAGCGACGCCCTCCTCGCTGGGAAGGTCGAACATCGTCTGCTGAAGCACGTCTTCGCAGATGGCGCGCAGGCCGCGGGCGCCGGTCTTGCGAGCAAGCGC
>URBS01000084.1 GCA_900546085.1 uncultured Collinsella sp. | reverse complement strand
GAAGTCGCCGAAATCGAAGCTCAGGTAGTCGCAGATCTTCTCGCAGCCGACCGGCACAATGGGATGCATGAGCAGCGTCGCCATGCGCAGCAGGTAGAACGAGTCCACCAGTACCTGGCGCCGCGCATCCGCATCCTCGGACGCCTCGGCGGCCTTGATGCCATCGGCAAGAACATGACGGTCTTCGAGTGCGGCGACGACATGGTGCTCGTCGACGCCGGTCTTATGTTCCCGGATGACTCCCAGCCTGGTATCGACCTGGTGCTTCCCGACTACACCTATGTTCTGGAGAACGAGGAGAAGCTCCGCGGTATCATCGTCACTCACGGCCACGAGGACCACACCGGTTCGCTTCCGTACCTGCTGCAGGACCTCAACAACAAGGTGCCCATCTTCTCGAGCAAGCTGACGCTCGGCTTTATCGAGGGCAAGCTCTCCGAGTTCCGCATCCGCGCACCCAAGTTCCGTGAGGTCAAGGGCGGCAGCCATGTCAACCTCGGCGGCATCTCGCTCGACTTCTTCTCGATGACGCACTCCATCCCCGGCGCTCTGGGCGTGTTCATTCGCACCAACCAGGGCACCGTTATGCACACCGGCGACTTTAAGCTCGACCAGACGCCCATCGACGGCGTCACGCCCGACTATGCCGCTATCAGCCGTTTTGCCAAGCAGGGCATCGACCTGCTGCTTTCCGACTCCACCAATGCCACGGTTCCCGGCTTTACCAAGTCCGAGGCCGAGGTTGGTCCCAACCTGTTGCACGCCATCAAGAACGCCCCGGGTCGCGTGTTCGTCGCGTCGTTCTCGAGCCACATCCATCGTCTGCAGCAGATCTGCGATGCCGCCCGCAAGTGCGGCCGTAAGGTCGTTGTGACCGGTCGCTCCATGCTCACGAACACCCGCGTGGCGCGTGAGCTGGGCTACCTCAACATCGATGACGCCGATATCATCGATGCCTTCGATATCGATAACCTGCCCGACGATAAGATTGTCGTCATGTGCACCGGTTCGCAGGGCGAGCCGCTGTCGGCCCTGTCCCGCATGGCCAATGGCGAGCACAAGACGCTCTCCATCCACGAGGGCGATACCGTTATCCTTTCGGCAACTCCCGTTCCTGGCAACGAGAAGGCCGTCCAGCAGGTCGTCAACAGCCTGGCCAAGCTCGGCTGCGACGTGTGGGATAAGAACCGCGCTCTCGTCCACGTCTCGGGTCACGGTAGCCAGGAGGAGCTCAAGCTCCTGATGGCCATGGCCAAGCCCACGTACTTTATGCCGGTTCACGGTGAGGCCGTGCATCTGCGCGCCCATGCGCAGCTGGCCCGCAAGATGGGCATCAAGGACGATCATATCTTTATCCTCGATAACGGCGACACGCTCGAGATGCGCGGTGGTATCGTCAAGCGCGGTACGCCCGTCGAGTCCGGTGTCGTTTACGTCGACGGCCTGCGTATCGGCGATACCGACCCCATCGTCCTGCGCGATCGCCAGAAGCTCGCCAACGACGGTATGGTCACGGCCGTTGCCATCGTCTCCCTCAAACACAAGAAGATCGAGGCCATCGAGTTCTCGGGCCGCGGCGTCTCGTTTGCCATCGACGACCAGTTCTCCGAGGATGCCTCCGCGTCCATTATGAAGACGATCGAGAAGGGTAAGTTTAGCTTTACCAGCAGCGGTTCCGATGCCATTCGCAAGGCCGTGCGCGATTCGCTCTCTAACTTTATCTGGAGCCGTACGCGCACCCGTCCGATGATCATCCCGGTCGTCATGGAGGTTTAGTTTGGCGCGCGGATCTGCACAAAACGCCAAAGGCAATAAGGCCAATAACCAACCGGCATCTGCTAAGGGTGCCGGTTCCCATCTGCGTGCCAATAAGGGCCACGAGTCCGAGTTCGATGAGTTTGAGCCCTTGGTCGAGCCTTCGGCCAATCGCGATATCGCCGGTGTGGTCATCGCCGTTTTGGCGATCGCGTCCTTCATTGCCGTGATCTCTCCGGCAACAGCGCCCGTGACGGCTGCGGTTGCCGGTTTCTACCACCTGGGCTTTGGTCTGGGCGCCTACGTGCTGCCGATCGTCATCTTGCTGTTTGCCGCCACGCTCTTTTTGGGTGAGGACTCGCCGCTCAACGTGCGCTCTGTTGCGGGCGGCGCCTTGGTCTTTATCGCCGTCGTCTCCATTCTTTCGCTGATGGTGCCGGGCACGAGCGATTCGTGCGACCTTATGTTTACGCCGCAGAACCTTTCCGTGTCGGGCGGCTACATTGGCGCCTTTATCGCAAGTGCCTTGCAAAACGCCCTGGGTAAACCTATCGCCATGGTTGTCTTGCTGGGGCTTGTCGTCGTTGGTTTGGTCATTATCGGCTTTTCGGTGGGTGGCGTTTTGCGCTCCGCACGCGATCGCGCTGCCGATTTTGCCGAGCGTCGACGTGCCGATGTCAATGCGAGCCCGTGGGGCGATGAAGAGGCCCTGTCTGTTCCCGGCGTCGCTCGTCCGCACCTGAGCATTCTGCGCCAGAAGGGGACTGACGCCGCGGTGACCACGGTCATGGGTGGCGATGTCGACCCGGTTTTGGATGACGACGAGGACGATGACCCATTTGTCGACGTATCCGAGTCGGTTGAAGCCGAGCGCGCCAAGACCACGCTGCTGCCGCGCCGCCATGCCAAGAAGGGCAAGGCTGCGCCCAAGCTCAACACAAGCGAGCCCGACCCGTCTTGGTCCGATAGCGAGATTGAGCTCACCGAGGGTGACGACGAGGACGACGAGGCTCCGCTCGAGACCGCCAAGACAACCTTGCTGCCGCGTCGCCACGCCAAGCGCGGTCAGGTCACTGGACAGCTTTCGATGGAGGACGATCCGGACAAGGTTGACGAGTCCGAGCCGCCGTTTGCCGTGAACCCTGTTTCGGCCGCACCTCAGATTCCCGACTTCTTAAAGCATCCCAAGGTTGCCGATGCGCCTGCCACGAGTGCTGTCGAATCGGCTGCGGCTCGTGATGGGGGAGCGGACGGCGGCGCCGCAGATAACGAGGGCGAAGAAGAGGACGGCCTCAAGCTTCCGCCGCTCGAAATCCTACATGCCAACCCGCAGTCGGCTTCTGCCGCGTCTTCGGATAAGGAGCTGGAGCAGACCGCTGAGTCACTGCAATCCACCTTGCTTGAGTTTGGCCGCAGTGCCCGCGTGGTCGGCTGGATCGCCGGCCCCACGGTGACGACCTTTAAGCTGCAACCTGGCGAGGGCGAGCGCGTGAGCAAGATTTCGAGCCTCGAGGACGATATTGCGCTTTCGCTCGCCGCCCAGTCGGTTCGTATCTTTGCCCCGATCCCCGGCACCTCGCTCGTGGGCATCGAGATTCCCAACCGCAAGCGCCAGAACGTCAATCTGGGCGACGTGCTGCCCTATGTGAAGGGCGGTCCGCTCGAGCTTGCCATCGGCCGCGACGCCGAGGGCACGCCGGTCGTCGCCGACCTCGCCAAGATGCCTCACCTGTTGATCGCCGGTACGACCGGTTCTGGTAAGTCGGTGATGATCAATTCCATCATCACGACCTTGCTCATGCGCGCCCTTCCCGAGGACGTTCGCCTGATCATGGTCGACCCCAAGCGCGTCGAGCTTGCGGGCTATAACGGTCTGCCGCATCTCTATGTGCCCGTGGTGACCGAGCCCAAGCAGGCCGCGAGCGCCCTGCAGTGGGCCGTGTCCGAAATGGAGCGCCGCCTGAAGGTATTCGAACGCCTCAACGTCCGTAAGATTTCGACCTATAACGAAAAGCAGGCCGCCGGCGAGTTTGAGCATTACGACAACCCGCCGCAAAAGATGCCCTACCTGGTCATTATCATTGACGAGCTCTCTGACCTGATGATGGTCGCCGGTAAGGATGTCGAGGCCTCGATCGTGCGTATTGCACAGCTGGGCCGCGCCGCCGGTATTCACCTTATCGTTGCCACGCAGCGCCCCAGCTCCAACGTGGTGACGGGCCTTATCAAGGCCAACATCACCAACCGCATCGCCTTTAACGTCGCCACGGGCATCGACTCGCGCGTCATCATCGACCAGATGGGTGCCGAGAAGCTCACCGGTTTGGGCGACATGCTGTTCTCCAAGGTCGACTGGGGCAAGCCCCGCCGTATCCAGGGCTGCTTTGTCTCGGACGACGAAATCAACGAGATTGTCGAGTTCGTCAAGTCGCAGAGCGAGCCCGACTACCACGAGGAGATTCTGTCCGCCGTGGCGCCCGCTTCCATGTCCATGGCTGGTGGCGGCGGCATTGTCCGCACCGGAGTCGCCGAGCCGCAAGACGATGATCCGCTCATTTGGGAAGCCGCCCATATTGTGGTGGAATCGCAGCTGGGCTCCACATCTGGCCTGCAACGCCGCCTGAAGGTTGGCTATGCGCGTGCCGGGCGTATTATGGACATGCTGGAAGAAAAGGGTGTCGTCGGCCCGCCCGACGGTTCCAAGCCGCGCGAGGTCCTGTTGGACGAGGAGGGGCTTGCCGCGTTGGAATCTGTCGACGCCGAGATGGCACGTGAAGATCGTGAGTTTGGAGGATTCTGATGGCTGCACGCTTTGGTGACATGCTGCTCGAGCAGCGTCGCCGAATGGGCCTTTCCATTCAGCAGGTCGCCAACACCATCAAAATCAGGCCGCAGATCATCGAGTTTTTCGAGACCGGTAACTTTGCTTCGATGCCGCCGCGCGGCTATGCGCAGGGCATGATTTCGAGCTATGCTCGTTTTTTGGGCCTCAATCCGCGCGAGGTCGTCAATGCCTACTTTGACGAACTGATGGCATACGAACGCGAGACGTCGCAGCAGGGCGGTCGTTTCCAGGACGCCGCCGGCTACGTCAATTCGCGTTCCTCTGTCGATAACGGGCGCTTCCTGATGGTTCAGGGCGGTCGTTCGACTCGCTATGGACAGCGTCCTCAGCAGGCCGGTTATATTACCGAGACGGGTTCGGGCGAGGAGATTCGCTCGCAGCGTGACCGGTTCCGCAGTACGCCGATGCCCGAGGACCGTGCACTTCCCGCTGCCCGCGGCGTGGCGCGTGACCCTCGTGCCGGCTACGGCGACGGCGGCTATTCCGATCGCGGTCACCGTGGTATCTCCACCGGACGCTCTCGCAGTGGCTATGCGGACGCCGATACCACGCAGGTGACGCCGCGTCTTCGCTCTCAACCACAGCCGTATGGCCAGCGCTCTTCGGCTCCGCGTGCGGGCCAGCGTGGCTATCAAGGCCGCGGTGAACTTGCGCCCCGCTCGGGTCAGCGCAGCCTTCAGGGCCAGGGTGGCTATTGCGGCCGTTCCGATAGCAATCGTGGCCGTATGCCTCAGGGAGGCGGCCGCAGCAGTTCCAGTCGTGGACGCGGCGGTTCCCGTGCTCCTCAAAACAACGGGCTCGATCCGCGTATCGTCTACGCCGGTATCGGTGCCGTGGCGTTGCTGCTGATCGTGCTCATCGTGGTACTTCTGCGCGGCTGCGCATCTTCGACGCCCGAGACCACGCCCGAGACGCCCGCTGTTACCAAGACGACGACCAAGAAGTCTTCTAAGAAGACCGAAACGGTCGACGAGGACGAAGACACCGATGAGCCGACTGACGAGTCGACTGATTCGGACGCCGCCAAGACGACGGCCAAGAAGGAAGAGAATGAGGTCACAAAGGTTAAGGTCTCCGTTGCCAAGGGAAAGACCGCGTGGATTGAGGTCAAGGTCGACGGAAAGTCGGTCTATGGCGCTCAGGCGACTGGCCCCTTTGAGCAGGAGTACACGCCCGAGTCCTCGATCGAGATCACCACGTCTAAGCCTTCCGATGTCACCGTTACCAAGAACGGCGAAAAGGTCCGTTACGATACCAAGACCTCGGGCGTGGCGCGCGTGACGATCACCGTTCCCAAGAAGGAGACGACTGATTCGGAGAATGGTGAAAGTTCTGATGGTGCCGACACCACCGATGGTACCGACACCACCGACGGCACCGATGCCCAGTCCACGGATGGCGCCGATACCGCAACTGACGGCCAGACGCCCACCGATTCTACCGACTATTCGTACGATAGCTACTAAGCCGCTCGTACGCGAAAGGAAACATCATGGCTAAAGATTCCAGCTTCGACGTCGTGTCCGAGGTCAACATGCAAGAGGTCGACAACGCCTTCCAGCAGACCACGCGCGAGATTTCCCAGCGCTATGACCTGAAGGATTCCGGCGCCACAATCGAGCTTTCGAAGGGCGACAAGCTCTTTACGATCAACGCCCCGGCCGACTTTGTCTCCAAGCAGATCATCGATGTCCTGAGCTCCAAGCTCATCAAGCGCGGCATCGACCTCAAGGCTGTCTCGTGGGATGCTCCGCAGGCGGCATCGGGCGGCACCGTGCGCGTGCTCGGCCATATCGTCGAGGGTATCGACCAGGCGACCGCCAAGAAGATCAATAAGGACATCAAGGACCAAAAGCTCAAGGTCAAGGTGACCATCGAGGCCGACAAGCTGCGTGTTTCCTCTGCTTCGAAGGACGCGTTGCAGACCGTTATCCAGTTCCTGCGCGACCAGGACTACGGCCAGCCGCTGCAGTTCACCAACTACCGCTAATATCATTCGAAAGGACTGCTCTCCAACATGGATACACCGTTGGGCTCCGTGCTCTACATCACCCTCGGGTGCGCTAAGAACGAGGTTGACACCGACCGCATGCGTTCTCTTTTGACCGCCGCGGGCTACGAGGAGGCATTCGATCCACAGGATGCCGATATCGCCATCGTCAATACATGCTCGTTCCTCGCCTCCGCATCGTCCGAGAGCATCGAGACCACGCTCGAGCTCGCCAACGAGTTTCAGGACGGCGTTCGTTCTTGTTCCATCGTCATGTGCGGCTGTGTGCCGTCGCGCTATGGCGACGACCTGCCCGATGAACTGCCCGAGGTCGCTGCCTTTGTGAAGGCCGACGAGGAGGACGGCATCGTGGTGGTCATCGATGGCGTGCTGGGTTTCGAGCGTGAGATCGCTGCCTATATTCCGCAAGTCAAGCGCACTGTCGAGGGCGCTGTCGCCTACGTCAAGATTTCCGATGGCTGCAACCGCTTCTGCAGCTTCTGCATGATTCCCTACATCCGCGGTCGTTATCACTCGCGCAATGCCGAGAGCATTATTTCCGAGGTGCGCGACTTGGTTGCCGGTGGCGTGCGAGAGATCGTGCTGATCGGCCAGGACACGGGCATCTGGGGCACCGACTTTGCGGATGATGATGTCGCCGAGGGCTCGCCGCGCAATCTGGCGCAGCTGCTGCATGCCGTCGCCGAGGCCGTGCGTCCGCAGAACGTCTGGGTCCGTGTTCTCTACCTGCAGCCCGAGGGCATGACCGACGAGCTTATCGAGACGATTCGCGATACTCCCGAGGTGCTACCCTATATCGATATCCCCGTGCAGCACTGCGACGCACGCATCCTTAAGGCCATGCGTCGCTCCGGTTCGCGCCAGGAGCTCGAGGATCTGTTCCGCGACCTTCGCGAGCGCATCCCCGGCATCGTGATCCGTTCCACGGCCATGGTCGGCTTCCCGACCGAGACCGACGACGAGTTCCGCGACCTTATCGACTTTATGGACACCGTCGGCTTTGACTACACGAGTGTCTTTGCCTACTCGCGTGAGGAAGGCAGCCTGGCCGCCAAGATGGAGGGTCAGGTCGATGAGGAGGTTAAGCTCGAGCGCGCCCAGGAGGCCATGGACCTGGCTGAGTCGCTCGGTTTTGCCGCCACCACCGCACATGTGGGCGAGCGCGCCCAGGTGATCGTCGACGGTATCGAAGAGACCGAGGATGGCGCCGAGCTCATCGGACATGCCTGGTTCCAGGCGCCCGATTCTGATGGCGCGGTTCACTTGGACGCCAGCGAGGCGTCCGTGGGCGATATTCTGACGGTCGAGTTTACCGATAGCTTCTGCTATGAGCTTATCGGTCATGTTGTGGAGTAGGAGAGCGTCGTGGCTAACGAGAGCAATAAGGAACTGACGAGTGTTTGGACGCCCGCCAACATCGTGACGTGCGTTCGCATCGTCTTTATCCCGGTGTTCATGATCGTGTCGGCGCTTTCTCACACGAGTGTTGCCGGTACAGATTGGAGCACCTTCGACGGCCCGCTCGCCGCCGCTGCCTTCATTCTGTACGTCATCCTGTCGTGCACCGATAAGGTTGACGGCTACCTGGCGCGCTCGCGCAACGAGATTACCGACTTCGGTAAATTCTTGGACCCCATCGCCGACAAGCTGCTCGTATTCTCGGCCCTGCTGCTATTCTTGGACTTTGGTGCCGTGTCGGTTTGGTCCGTGTTCATCATCTTGTTCCGCGAGCTGCTGGTAAGCGCCCTGCGCATGGTCGCTAGTGCCGCCGGCGTTGTCGTTGCGGCCGATAAGCTCGGCAAGTACAAGACGGCGACCACGATGGTCTCCATCTGCGGTTACCTGTGCGTCTTTGCGATGGCCGGCTTGCACCTTGGCCCGCTGGCGCTGACGCTCGGCATCTACTCGGTGTCGCGTTTCCTGTACGCCGTTGCCGTTGTCCTGACCGTTATCTCGGGCGCCCAGTACTTCTGGAACTGCCGCAAGATCGTCTTTTCGGTCTAGGTCCTAGTGGGTATGACGGACTCTTTTGAGCAGATTTCCGCACATAACGAGGGGCTGGCGCGCGATATTGTCGAGCGCGCGAGCGCTCGGGGCGTGACGGTTTCGACGGCTGAGTCGCTGACAGCAGGTATGATCTCCTCGACGATTGCCGATATCCCGGGCGCCTCGGCGGTGCTGCGTGGCGGTGCGGTGACCTACTGCGATGAGATCAAGCATCGCATTTTGGGTGTTGATCAGGAGACGCTCGACCGCTATACCGCGGTGTCGCATCAGACCGCGCGCGAGATGGCGGCGGGTTCGCTGGAGCTGTACCAGAGCGATATTGCAGTGAGCGCAACGGGTTATGCCGGCCCCGGCGGTGGCACTGAGGACGATCCGGCTGGCACTTTCTATATTGGCCGGGCGTATCGCGCGGCTGATGGGGAAGTGCCGGTCGTGGACTCTGTGCGCTGCCACTATGAGGGCGACCGTTCGTGTGTTCGTGCCCATGCGGTCGCGGAGGCATTGGGACGCATTGCCCTTGTGCTCAACTCTATGGAATAGACGTGTTTTAAGGGGCCTTAGGGCCCCTTAATTGTGGAGATAGGGACCTCTGACAAATTCAGCGTTTTTGCTGGTCATAGGTTTATTTTCGCCTTCCTTGCTTATATTTGGCCCTATGTGGTCAAGCATTTGGTCAGTATTTGGTCGGCGTTTGGTTGGGTTTTGGAAAGACTGCCTGCATATGATTTATCTGAACGGTTGACCACGAACAGCCGTTCGTTTATTATCGATGCAGGTTGTTAAGAGGAGGGCTTTTCATGGCCAAGAATTCAGGTCCCGTACGTACCGTTCATGCTCGCACGACGGGTAAAGAGCGCGATGAGATGATCGCCACCACCAAGGCCGAGATCGAGAAGAAATTCGGCCAGGGTTCCATCATGAGGTACGGCGACGGTGGCCCCGAGCTCGAGGTCGAGGCCATCCCTACGGGCGCTCTGGCACTCGATGCCGCTCTGGGTATCGGCGGTGTGCCGCGCGGCCGCATCATCGAGGTGTACGGCCCGGAATCCAGCGGTA
>URBS01000083.1 GCA_900546085.1 uncultured Collinsella sp. | reverse complement strand
TGTGCTCTTCCGATCTGGACGCTTTGGATCCCGCTTTGCAACTGATTCGCCCACGCAATAAGGGGTCGTGGGCAAAAAACGTCAAATATGAGTACTGTCACAAGCCCTGTAGCATTATCTTTTTGCAAAATATGCAGTGTTACGCAACATATGTCCAAGTACTTAGCTGATAAATACCTGCAATTCCTCCGCCATAGGACGCCTTGTGTCAAAATCGCCTTCTGATGGCATGAAATCGCTGTTACTAAATTGGTAACAGTACTCATATTTGCTATTTTTTGTCCACGGGCCCTTGGATGACAGTGTGATTTTATGCCTTCGGGGTTCGAATCCCGGCGTATGGGTAGCAAAAAGCCCGTCACCGAATTGGTAACGGGCTTCTCAGATTCTGTGGTGCCCCCAGCGGGATTCGAACCCGCGATATCCACCTTGAAAGGGTGGCGTCCTTGGCCGCTAGACGATGGGGACAGCGGGAAAGAGTATAGCAGACTTTTTTGCCGGCGCGTATATCGTTGGCAAACTGGAAAACCACCACAAAGGTACCTGTCCCCTTTGTGGTGGTTGGGGCGTTAGGGGAGGAGCTTCATGGCGGCGTCGTGGGCGGCGTGCTCGTAGGTGTCGTCGAGGGGTTTGAGCGGCAGCAGGGCGGCGGCCTGTGTGTCGCCACGGCGCTCGAGGGCGTGCGCGATGAGCCAGTCGGCGAGTTCGGGGTTCTTGGGCAGCGCCGGGCCATGCAGGTACGTGCCGATGACACCCTTGTAGATGAGACCCTCAAAGCCATCGTCGCCGTTGTTGCCGGTGCCCGTGACGACGGACGTTCCGAGCGGCGTGGCATCGGCGTCCAAAAGCGTGCGGCCACCGTGGTTCTCGAATCCCACAAAGGGCTCGGGTGCCAGGTCGGTCTTGACGGCGACGTTGCCGATCAGGCGGTCGGAGCCGCGTACGGTCTCGGCGGCAATGACGCCCAGGCCCTCGATGCGATTTTCGCCCATATAGTACGAACGGCCGAGCAGCTGATAGCTGCCGCAGATGGCGAGCAGCGAACCGCCGTCCTCAACATAGGCTGCGACCTTGTCTTTTTGGGCGAGCAGCTCGTGTGCCACGGCTAGCTGGTCGCGATCGGATCCGCCGCCCATCATGACGATATCGGCATCATGCAGATCGAGCACCTCGCCCATGCGGACCTCATCCACGCGAACGGGGATGCCGCGCCAGGCGCAGCGGCGCTCGAGGGCGATGACGTTGCCGCCGTCGCCATAGAGGTTGAGGGCATCGGGATACAGGTAGACGATGCGCAGCGGGCGCGAGAGCTCGACTGGCGCGATACCGACAGGAAGAGCGCTGCCGTCGGCGCGGACTGCGGCGCGGGCGGCAACCGTGGCTGCATCGGCACCCTTCAGCCCGTCGAGTTCTTTGACCAGCGGCGGGAAGGCCGTGTAGTTGGCGACGGCGTAGAAGGTGTCATCGGCGGCCTCGTCTGCCATGGCGCCAATTGCCTGCGCGACGTCCGAGATAATGGCGGCGTCGATGCCGGCGTACTTGAGGCGCACCTGCATATCGTGTGCACGCGTGCCGCCGGCAAAGGCGACAAGCCCCGGGGTATCGGCGATGCGCTCGAAGTCGACGTCGTAGATCCACGAGACATCGTGGCCGTCGGCGTCGTTGTCATTGAGGAAGAAAGCGCAGAGCCTGCCACCTGCCGTTTTAATGGACTGGATCTGGCGATCGAAGCCCACGGGATTCTTGGCCAGGTTGGCCTCGACGGTGCGGCCGGCAATATCCCAGCGGCCCATGCGTCCGCCGGCGGGCACGTAGGCATTAAGCGTGGGCTGCAGGTGCGCCGCGTCCACGCCCAGCTCGTGCGCCGCAAAGAAGGCGGCGGCGACGTTATAGACCATGTACAGGCCGTTGTAGCGCGTGGCGATGTGCACGGCGGGCGCGTTGGCCTCGGGTCCAAAGGCCAGGTCAAAGCCGTAGCCGTCGCAGCCGAGCTCAACGCCCGTCACGCGGCGGAGCAGCGCGGGGCGACCCCAGCCGCACGAAGGGCAATGATAGGCGCCGAGCTGGCCGTATTGCACGTAGTCATACTCCAGCGGCGCGTTGCACTGCGAGCAAAAACGCGAGTCGCTAATGCGATCGGACTCGGTGCCCGTGGCGCCGTCGATGCCAAAGGCGATGCTCGTGTTGGGAACGCGTGCGGCGATCGCGGCACACAGCGGGTCGTCTGCGTTGTAGATGAGCGTTGTTGACGGAGAGAGCTCCAACGCATGGGCAATGACGTCTTGGGTATGGTCGATCTCGCCGTAGCGGTCTAGCTGGTCGCGGAACAGGTTGAGCAGCACGAAGTACGTCGGCTTGAGCTTGGGTAGGACGCGCACGGTGTAGAGCTCATCGCATTCAAAAACGCCCACGCGCTTGCCGCCGCCGGCTCGCTTGAGGCCGCTGCGCGCCTCGAGCAGTGCGCCCACCACGCCCGGCTCCATGTTGTTGCCGGCGCGGTTGCATACCACGGTGGCGCCGCTGGCGGCAACGGCGTCGGCGATGAGGTTGGAGGTGGTGGTCTTGCCATTAGTACCGGTGATCACCACGCTGCGGTCGACCAGGCTCGCGAGGTCGCTCAGCAGCTCGGGGTCGATCTTCATGGCGATGCGGCCGGGAAGCACGCCACCCTGGCGTTTGAGGACAGAGCGCAGTCCCCAGCGGGCGATATCGCTCGAGGTGCAGGCGAGAGATGAGCGGAGGTTCATGAAGCCGTTCCTAACATAGATGACATGGTCGGGGCGATCGCGTCGCTAAAAGCCGTAGCGGCGCGCAAATTCCTGGGCAAGCTGCGATACATCTTCGCAGGCGTTGGCCCAGGGGGCAAAGTCGGGGGTGTCCGAGATAATACCGTCGGCTTCCCAAACCGCCTGGTGCGAGAGGTCCCAGGGGTCGCGCGGCTCGGGTCGGCAGGGAAGATACGGCGTCTGGTACATGGGGTTCAGCAAGAAGAACGCGCCGCCCTCGCAACGGTTAGCGAACTCACGCAGCGCGCGCGTCGCCGGGCGCATCTTGTTCGTTTTGAACAGCAAGATCGTGCGGGCGAGCAGGTACCAGGGGGAGTTCTCGAGTGCATCGGCTCCCACCTGTTCCTCGAGCTGGTGGGCTAGGGCAAAAAAGCCGTCCTGGTCTTCCAAGCGGGCGAGGGCAAACAACACGGTGCCGGCGGCCCGGGTGGGATAGCCCTCCGCCTTAAGGACGCGGCGGGCGTAGTTGGCAGCAGCGCGGTAGCGGGCGCTCGCCATGCACAGCTGCGAGATGGCCTCGAGTGTGTGAAGCCACCCGATAAGGGCCGGCTCGCTCACGGTAAGGTCCGCTGCGGTGACACCGTCGGCCAAAACATTATTGGCCCAATAGTGCGGGGCCTCCATATCAAACCCGGGCACGCTTTGCTGCAGGTAATCGGCCGTGCTCGCCTCGAGCTTCATCAGGTCGCCCAGGCAGGCATCGACGGGCGTGTCCGCCAAAATGATGGCGAGCAGCTGGGCATCGAGGACATGCGCATCGATGCGGACGATCTTGAGCAGCTCATCGCGCATATCGTCGAACAGGCGGTTGCGCGTCTGCTCAAACTCCTCGTCGCTGCCCATGTCCTCGATGCGATGGAGCTCGTCGAGCAGGTGGCGGTGAACGCCGGTATAGGACAGCAGCGCTTGGGCATGCTCGGACTGCGCATACTTTTGGGGATTCGCGCTCATGTCGTTATGGACAAGCTCGCGTGCTGCATCGGTGAGCTCGGGGTGCGACGCCAGATAGGTGCGCTCCAGGTAGGCGGGGATGTAGACGCTCGGATCCATTAGAGGTCTCCTCCCTTAAATGGAAGCCCCTGCTCGGCTGCGCGCAGGATGCGCTCGTCGATCTGGGAACGCACGATGTCGTTGGTGGCGACCCAGGCGGCAAAGCTGGCGTTGTCGGGAGCGCCCAGGCCCTCCTGCAGTACCGGCGTCGCCTCGGACAGTGCAAGGACGAGCTCGTCGGTGGAGCCTGCACCCACGTTGACGCGGGCATAGACGCCATCGGGAAACTCGGTTTGGAAGTAGAGCGCCTCGGCCGCGTGCGGACACGAGCGCGCAAGGATACGCAGGTAGTGCTCGGCGCCCTCGTAGTCCAGCTCGCGCCAGGCTGCGCTCATCAGTGCGATGAGCGTCCACGGGTCCAAGTCGCGCTCCGCATCTTTGGGGCGGCGGCGCAGCGGGGTATTCGCGAGATAGGGTACGGAGTGGGCGGAGCGAAATCTTTTGAGCTCCTCGGCGGGGTATTCGAGCTTTGCCATGGCGAGCATCGCGGTGTGGCGGACGCCGGCCGGATCGTTGGGGGCAAAGTCGAGGCTGCGGTTTGCGGCTTCGAGCGACATGCGATAGCGGCCGCTAATGAGGGCGCGCGACGCAAGGGCGGCAAGCCAGCGCAGGTAGGGGCGGCGCATAAGGTCGCCAGCGGCCTCGCGCTCGTAGGGGTCTTGCGCAGAGGCAATCTTGAGCGCCAGGTCGTGCTCCACCTCGTCGCACTTGGACACCAGATACTGTACGTATTCCTCGTTGGATTCGGCGGTGAGCGCCGTCAGCATGCGCTGGGCATCCCAGTTGGCCGGATCGAGTGCGGCTGCCTCGCGGAGCATGTTCTCGGTCGCGGCTTCTTCTTGCTCTGCCTGGACGTCGTCGGGGATAAAGGGGATGCGGTAATCGACGGCCTCGACGACCTTGGCGATCAGATGCCCAGCTCGGTCGCGGTCGTGCACGATGAGCGGCGCGGGGTTACGGGTGAATTGTTCCATCAGACGCTCTACGGCGGGGCCGTCGGTGAGTGGAATATTGTCGCGGCGCAAGGCCTCAAGAACGAGGCGATGGCAATCCTCTTGTATGGGGTCGAATGCCATGGGGCCTCCTTTGCTGCGGTTAGGGTTCAAATATCTCTATATAAGGTTCTAGTTTACCCGCATGTGGCACACCGGGAGTGCCGCACGTGGACATGCACCTTTGCACCACGAAGACGGATGTCGCACAAATGTCGGCACCCTGGACGACCGAGTGGTATCACGGTGCCGCAAACGGTCGATTTTTGGCGGCGAACGGGGCGCATTTTGGAGGGGCACAGTCCTGCCCGGGATATGTAGTCAACCTTGATAAAACGTTTGCCCAGCTTGGGAGTATGAATGCCCCCAAGGGTCTTCAGAGATAGAAAAAACGTTTCATCATTGTTGGCTTTCGGTGAATAACTGACCAACCAGAACGGTAAAATAGTGTTTGTCTGAGCGTTGAGACGTTTAGACATCGCGCATTGTCATCGCCGGCAACGCGCAAAACGGTCCTAACGGAGCCAATCGGGTGCTCCGTTATATACGCAAGTCTAAGAGGGGCTTGTTTAGGAGGCACAGTATGGGACGTTTTACCAATCCTCGCGATCTGTACTTTGGTGAGGGCGCTCGCCACGAGGTGAAGAACCTCAAGGGCAAGAAGGCCATCATCGTTTCTGGCGGCAGCTCTATGCGCCGCGGCGGGTTCTTGCAGGACGTTGAGGCCGACCTTAAGGAAGGCGGTTTCGAGGTCAAGCTGTTCGAGGGCGTCGAGTCCGATCCGTCCATCGAGACGGTCATGAAGGGCGCCGAGGCCATGCGCGAGTTCGAGCCCGACTGGATTATCGCCATCGGCGGCGGCTCGCCCATCGATGCCGCTAAGGCCATGTGGGTCTTCTACGAGTATCCCGAGGAGTCCTTCGATAACATCATCCAGCCGTTCAGCTTCCCCGAGCTGCGTCAGAAGGCTCATTTCTGCGCCATCTCCTCTACCTCCGGTACCGCTACCGAGGTCACCGCGTTCTCCGTCATCACCGACTACGCCAAGGGCATCAAGTACCCGCTGGCCGACTTCAACATCACCCCGGATGTCGCCATCGTCGACCCCGAGCTCACCTACACCATGCCTGCTAAGCTTTGCGCTCACACCGGCATGGACGCTCTGACCCACTGCATGGAAGCCTACGTTTCCACCTGCGCTTCTATGTTCACCGATGCCAACGCTCTGCACGGCATCCGCGAGATCGTCGAGTGGCTGCCCAAGTCCTATGCTGGCGACCATGAGGCCCGTCAGCACATGCACGAGGCTCAGTGCATCGCCGGTATCGCCTTCTCCTCGGGTCTGCTCGGCATCGTTCACTCCATGGCTCACAAGACCGGTGCAGCCTTTGAGAACGGCCACATCATCCACGGTGCTGCTAACGCCATGTACCTGGGCAAGGTCATCCAGTGGAACTCCAAGGATCCCCGTGCTGCCGAGCGTTACGCTTATGTGGCCAAGGAGATCCTGCACCTTCCCGGCGAGACCAACGAGGAGCTCATCGCTGCGCTCGTCCAGAAGATTCGCGACCTCAACGACCAGCTCAACATTCCGCAGTCCATCAAGGATTACGCGAATGGTGGCGTGAAGGTCGACGCCGAGAACCCGCAGATGGTTTCCGAGGAGGAGTTCCTCGCCAAGCTGCCCGAGATCGCCGCGAACGCCGAGACCGATGCCTGCACGCCCGAGAACCCGCGTGAGACCAAGGCTGCCGACTTCGAGAAGATCCTCAAGGCCTGCTACTACGACACCGACATCGATTTCTAATCGACTCTTGTTATCGTAACGAGGGGCTCCGCACGTATCCGTACGGAGCCCCTTTCTTTTTATTATTAGAGAATGGGATAAAAATGGCTGCAATCTTCAATAGCCCCAGCAAGTACATCCAGGGCCCGGACGAGCTGGCCAAGCTCGGCTCCTATGTCGAGTCGCTCGGCGCTAAGGCCCTCGTCATCGTGACGCCTTCGGGCAAGAAGCGCGTCGGTGCCAAGATCGAGGGCGGCTTTGCCGAGGCTAAGGCCGAGCTGCTGTTTGAGGACTTTAACGGCGAGTGCTCCAAGGGCGAGGTCGATCGCCTGGTTGCGCTCGCTCGCGACAACGGTTGCGACATCATCGTCGGCGTCGGTGGCGGCAAGATCCTCGACACCGCGAAGGCCGTCGCCTATTACCTGGAGTCCCCGGTTATCATTTGCCCCACCATTGCTTCGACCGATGCCCCGTGTTCGGCACTTTCGGTGCTCTACACCGACGATGGCCAGTTCGATAAATATCTCTTCCTTAAGGCAAACCCCAACATTGTCCTGATGGATACGACGGTTATCGCGGCGAGCCCGGTGCGCCTGACGGTTTCCGGTATGGGCGATGCGCTCGCAACCTACTTTGAGGCCCAGGCGACGCATGATGCCGACGGTGGCACCTGCGCTGGCGGCAAGGGCGGCATGGCCGGTCTGGCGCTCGCCAAGCTCTGCTACGAGACGCTTATGGCCGATGGCGTCAAGGCCAAGGTCGCGCTGGAGAAGGGTGCGCTCACGCCTGCAGTCGAGCATATCATCGAGGCCAATACGCTGCTTTCGGGCATTGGCTTTGAGAGCTCGGGCCTTGCTGCTGCTCATGCCATCCACAATGGCCTGACGATGCTGCCCGAGTGCCACGGCATGTATCACGGCGAGAAGGTCGCCTTTGGCACCATCGTTCAGCTGGTACTCGAGGATGCTCCGACTGAGAAACTCGAGGAAGTCTTGGGCTTCTGCATTGAGCTGGGCCTGCCGGTCACGATGAAGGAGCTTGGCGTTGCCGAGGTTACGCGCGAGAAGGCCATGATTGTTGCCGAGGCCGCGTGCGCGCCCGAGGACACCATGTGCAACATGCCGTTTGAGGTGACGCCCGAGATGGTCGCAAACGCCATCCTGGGTGCCGACGCGCTGGGCCACTACTACCTTATGGATGAGTAAACTAAGCTAAGGAAGGGGCAAAGCCAACAGATGGCTTTGCCCCTTTTTGCTATGGTGCAAACTAACCTGACCCCATCGCACCAAGTTGGTGCAAAGGGGTCAGGTTACTTTGCGCCAAAAGGTGAAGTTGCGGTGGAATAGTTCCCGTTTGGCCGTCTTGAGGGGTTAAACAGGAGCTATTTCACCGCAACTTTTCGATGGCGTGTTTGGTTGGTGCCTGTTGATGGTCTGGTTATCGGGGAGGGCGGGCTCCGTTATAATCGCGTAGGAACTTAATTTACGAAACGGGACGGGAGCCATATATGCGCCAGGGTTTCGACAACGCGAAGTATATCGAGCTGCAGGCCGCTCATATTAAGGAGCGCATCTCGCAGTTTGGCGGCAAGCTGTATTTGGAGTTTGGCGGCAAGCTGTTTGACGACTATCACGCGAGCCGCGTGCTGCCGGGTTTTGAGCCGGACAGCAAGTTTCGCATGCTCAAGAGCATAGCCGACGACGTCGAGGTCATCATCGCCATTAACGCGAACCACATCGAGAAGAACAAGGCTCGCGGTGACCTGGGCATTACCTATGACGAGGACGTTTTGCGCCTGGTCGACCTGTTCCGCGGCAACGGCTTTGCCGTCGCGGCTGTGGTCATCACCCAGTACGCCGGCCAGCCCGCTGCCGATGTGTTCCGCAACCGCCTGAACGCGCTCGGTATTCCCGCCAAGCTGCACTATCCCATCGAGGGGTATCCGCACGATGTCGATCTGATCGTGTCCGACGATGGCTATGGCAAGAACGAGTTTGTCGAGACCACCCGACCGCTCGTTGTGGTCACTGCCCCCGGTCCTGGCTCGGGCAAGCTTGCCACCTGCCTGTCTCAGCTCTATCACGAGCACAAGCATGGCACGGCCGCCGGCTATGCCAAATTCGAGACCTTCCCGGTTTGGAATCTGCCCCTTACGCATCCGGTCAATATTGCCTACGAGGCCGCCACGGCAGACCTCGATGACGCCAACATCATCGACTCCTTCCACCTGGAGGCCTACAACAAGACCACGGTCAACTACAACCGCGACGTCGAGGCCTTCCCGGTAGTCCGTGCCCTGATGGAAAAGATCCTGGGCAAGAGCCCCTACCAGAGCCCTACGGACATGGGCGTCAATATGGTCGGCTTTGCCATCACCGATGACGATGCCTGCCGCGACGCTTCCAAGATGGAGATCGTCCGCCGCTACTTTACCGCGGTCGAAAATGTGCGCCGTACCGGCGTGGGCGATGAGCAAGTCGACCGTCTCAAGATTATTATGAAGAAAGCCGGCATCGATAAGAACTACTCACCGGCGCGCTCGGCGGCCCTCACCAGGGAGCAGCTGACGGGTGGTCCCGTGGGTGCCATGGTTATGCCCGATGGCTCCGTGGTGACCGGTAAGACCTCCACGCGCCTGGGCGCCGCAAGTTCGCTCATTATGAACGCCCTTAAGCATGTCTCGGGCGTCGACCTTGAGCTCGAGGTCATTAGCGATGAGGCGATCGAGCCCATCAGCAAGCTCAAGACGCATTTCCTGGGCAGCAAAAACCCGCGCCTCCACACCGACGAGACGCTTATGGCGCTGTCGATCACCTCGGCCACGAGTGAGACGGCCGCTCGTGTCCTTTCGGGCCTGGAGCAGCTGCGCGGTTGCGACGCCTTCTTTAGCGTGATTATCTCGCCGACGGACGAGACGGTACTGCGCAAACTGGGTATCAACGTGTGCTGCGAGCCCAAGTTTGAGCGCCGCGGTTTCTTCCATCGCTAAGTTTGAAGCACCGCGGTAATTGCATTGCATTTTGGCCGTATCGGGTTAGCGCCCGGTACGGCTTTTTGATCAATAAAGCGTCT
>URBS01000082.1 GCA_900546085.1 uncultured Collinsella sp. | reverse complement strand
GCCCCTTGCGGCGTAGTTCTTATTTAAGCCGTCCAAGTTTTGGGGTGCAGTTCAAATCCAGCCCCCGCTCTTTTGTAGGGATGGGGATACGCTGTGATACAGGCTCTTTTGGAGGCCTGGTTTCGTTACGCGAGCTCGGCTCCGAGGGCCTTGCAGGCCGCTTCGCCCTCATCGTCGGGCGCATCGTAGCAAATGACGGAGTCCACGACGTTGATGCCGGCCTCGTCGGCGTCGGCCTTCCAGTTGTCCATCCACTCGCCCTCGGCCCACGAATAGGAGCCAAAGAGGACGACCTTCTTGTCGCCGAGGGTCTCCTTGACCTCGTCCCACATGGGCTGAAACTCGTCATACTCAAGCTCCTCGGAGCCCATGGCGGGGCAGCCGAAGGCGAAGGCATCATATTCGGCGGCCTTGTCGGCAGAGAAGTCGGCGCAGGGGATGACCTCAGTCTCGGCACCCGCACCGGTTGCGCCCTCGGCGACGAAGTTGGCCATGGCCTCGGTATTGCCCGTGCCGCTCCAATAGACGACGGCGATCTTACTCATGTTTTGTCCTTTCGGTCGTGCGGCGCTTGCCGCGGTTTGTACGTTCTATCGGGTTGCCTGGGCAAGTTGCGCCAGGCTGCAGCCCTGCTGATAGACAAAAGTGAAGTATTGGGTGCAGGCACGGTAGGCATCAAACGTCGCAAGCGTCTGCTCGACATTTGCGTAGACCTTCCAGGCCCCAAAGACCTTGTAGTTTTCGCCGTGCTGGACGATAAACTCGTGCACGTCGTCGTAGGGATATCCAAGGAAGTAGCCTATTTCGTGCGGAAACTCGCAGGTGCAGTCGTTGCTGCAGCTAGCTTGCTGGGGTAGTGCGCATCGAGTCTGGCTACAAGCGCATTCCGCGACGTTATTGCTCGCGAGCGTGATGCGTGATGCCAAATGCACAAGGCATGTCGAAAGGTCTCTCGTGTCGTAGCCTTCCGAGGCGAGCGCTGTTTGGGCGCGAGGGTCTGCGAAATAGGTGGCGAGGCTTTTGGCTCGGTACACGTACACGAGTGCTCCGCAGGGCCGCCAGACCAAAACACTCAGGTGGATGCCGAGCGGGTCAAGCTCGCGATTGCACTGGGCGATAACGTTGAGCAGGCGTGCTCGGCGTTCTGCGATGGTTTCGGTTGTGGTCGAGCCGTTCCCGTGGGCGTAGGTGCCTGGATAGGTAAAGAGCGATGCCGGCTTGATGCCCGCGAGCGTGGGAGAGCAGTTGCGCACGACTGCTGCCTGAAACGTTGGGATGTCTATGGTTCGAGTCACGGCGCTCCTTACGGATCTAAACTGTTAGCCTAGGAAAACTTATACACGAAAGTAAGCCTTGGTCAACTAAAAAGTTTGAAGCGGGAAACTAATTGACCGAACCGACACGAGTTTGGAGTAAGATGGGAACACCCCATGGGGGTATAGGTATAAGAGTTTGGAGAAAGGGGATCGCATGGACGACGTGCTCAACCCTGCGAATCTCATCGTGCTGGCCGTCATTGCCGTCGGCATGTTTTTTGGACTGCGTCGCATTGCCGCTTCGACACACGGGAAGAGTTGCTGCAGCGATGGTGCGAGCGGCAAGAAGGCCAAAAAGGTTGTTGTGGTGGATACCGATGCGTCACACTATCCCTATAGCGATGAACTGCTCATCGGCGGCATGAGCTGTGGCGGCTGTGCTCAGAACGTAGCCAATGCCCTCAATGCGCTGGATGGCGTGTGGGCAACGGTGACGTATGCGGACCACACGGCACGCGTGCGCTCTAAACAGCCGGTTGATCGTGGTGTCCTTGAGACGGCCGTGAGAGATGCGGGCTACTACGTCATGACGCTGTAGGCCTTGCCTTGGATGCGCATCCTTGCCTAGGCTCGTCCGCGTAGCTCAATGTCCTGGATGTCGTCGAAGTCGATGGCGATGTCTTTGAGCTTGAGTAGTTTGAAGGCGGGGAGCACCTCGTCGAGGATGCCGGTGCGGGAGCGATAGCCGTACGTATCGTAATGGGTGACGCGGACCAGGTCGCCACGTTTGAGGCCCTCGAGCTTTTTAGAAAGCTCGAGGGCTTTTTCTTCCGTGAGTTCGCATTTTGGTTCGACGGTGACCTCTTGTTTGCGAACGAGCTCGTAGTATCCCGTGAGGGCGGCAAAGGGCATAAACTGTGCGGCGCGGTTGGCGCGCACGGCACCGTTGGCAGTGAGCTTGGGGTCGGCGGCGCGGCGTCTGCCCTCGGGGTCCGCCAGGCGCTCGAAGGCGGTCGGCGGGCGCACGGGCTGTTGTTTGGGTTTAGGCACGGTGTCCTCCAACTTGGTCGTTGCGTTCGCGCGCGGTGGCGCCGGCGGTAAAACTTAATCCCTTGACGAGCGCGTTCTTGCCGTACTTGCCTTTCACGGCCAGGACGGCGTGCGCCAGGTCGCGCTCGCGCTCATCGGCCTCGATATCGCTGAACAGATCGATGGTGGCAAATTCTTCGGGCACCAGATTGCCAAATCCCAGGTTGATGCGCTTGACCGGTCGTTTGGGGTCGACCGTCTGCGCCCAGAGCTCATCGAAATAACCCATGATCTTCTTAAACGAATTGGTGCGCTCGGGCAGCTTTCGCGAGGCGTTAGAGTGCGCGAAGAGCGCGGCATAGCCACCACGCGGTTTGCCGCCATGTTCTCCTACAAAGATGCCATCGATTGCCTGCGCCTCGCGCACCAGGCGCCGCCGTTCGTCATCGTGCTGGACGGGCTTGGGCGCACGGGGGGCGAGTTCGGGACCGGCGGTCGCGGCGGGTTCGATGCTCGACGTGCTTGAGCGCAGGTGCCCGCAGCCGTCTATATACTGCGCTGTGCCGCTGGCGTCGAGACGGCGTATGTCGGCGCGCTCGCTCGCGTAGCCCACAAAGAGCGAGATGCTGTCGCAGACCACGTGCTTATCGACCAAGTCCAGCACGGCGGCATCGACCATCTCGCGCAAGACGGTGTAGGCCTGCTCGTAGGCATAACCCTTCGAGAGCACCTGTCCTGTGGTAGTTGAAGTTGCTTGCGGGCGATAGGCTTGGATATCGGCGATGGTTGTCGGCTCGCGCCCAAAGGCGTGGTCGATGAGATATTCGGCATTGACGCCGAGCTCGTCGTAGAGCAGGTTTTCGTCGAGCGCCGCGACGCCCATCAGATCATAGACGCCGTATTTTTCGAGGCGGGCTGCCACGCCGGGGCCGATGCCCCAGATATCGGTGATGGGGCGGTGGGGCCAGATCTCTTTGCGAAAGGTTTCGTCGTCGAGTACGCCAATGCGGCTGGCTACGTGCTTGGCGGTGATGTCGAGCGCCACCTTGGCCTGAAATAGGTTGGGGCCGATCCCGACCGTTGCCGTGATGCCCGTGCGTCCCAAGACCTCGTCGCGCAGCGTGCAGGCGAACCCTTCCGCATCGGTGTGATAGAGGTCCAGATAGGGCGTCACGTCGATAAAGCACTCATCGATGGAGTAGACGTGCACATCTTGCGGACTTACGTATTCCAGATAGATGCCGTAGATTTGCGCCGACACTTCCATGTAGTGCTGCATGCGCGGTACGGCCTTGATGCAGTCGATGCCGTCGGGAATTTCGAACAGACGGCAGCGGTTGTGTATCCCGAGGTCTTTCATGGCCTGTGTGATGGCGAGGCAGATGGTCGTGCGTCCGCGCGATTCGTCGGCAACGACCAGGTTGGTGGTGAGCGGATCGAGCCCACGATCGACGCACTCGACGCTGGCATAAAACGTCTTGAGGTCGATGCAGATGTAGGTGTGCTGCTCGTGCGCCACGCTTCCTCCCATCAAACACATGTTCTTATCGAATACCTGTTCGATAATACCCGCTCATTCGGACATCGTCAAAACCTGCCAAAAAGGGACTGGTTTGTTTTGGTAGGTATGGTCGTGCGGCTGCATCGGGTTTTTAACGCAGCTCTAAAGAGTGCGAAACAGCTCGGAAAACCTCGCTTCGTAGCATGGGCCTAACGATTGATACCGCCTATACGCACGGAAAGGTTGTGGAAAAGATGGTCAATTATGGGTTTGGTATGCCGACGCGCCTTGTTGCGGATGGAGACGTGGCTCGCTGGTGCGGACGATTGGTCGCTCACTACGGAGGCACCAAGGCGCTGGTTGTGCTGGGCGGTGACAAGCATACGCGCGATGAGCTTGTCTCGGCGGCACTCGGCTCGCTTGACCGAGCTCTGCTCGAGCGCGTGCTTTTCCGCTGCGGCTCGGTTGAGGGCGACGGGGGAGACGAGCTGATCGACGAAGCCGTGGCCCTGGCGACCGACGAAGGCGTGGACTTTGTCTTGGCGATTGGCGATGCCGATACTGCCGGCTTTGCACGCGAACTCGCCCGTCGCATGGCGGCGCTCGATGCCGGCGAAGACGGCTTTGTGCCTTATGGATGCATTGTCTCGGAGGGCAAGGTGCCCGCTGCGGTGGGCGCCGGCGAGGCTCCCGTTTTTGCCATCATCGCGCCCGAGCTGCTAGAGGGAATCGGGTCTCCCTTGCGCGAGCTGCTCGGCAGCGTGTGCGCCGCGGCATAATGCCTGCCAGGAAGGGGCAGGTTTATTTTGGTAGGTAAAGCGTTTGACCTGCCAAAATAAACCTGTCCCTTTTTGGTCGGTTGCCGTTTGGGGGCCGATTGGCAACGCTCGCTGATTGTAGTCTTGACCTGCGCTAGAATAGTGGCATCTGAATGTCCGGGCGCATGGAGGCGTGCGTCCGTATGCTGAGGAGGACTTTATGGCAACTGTTGCCGCACCTATCGACGCTACGTCGACTGACGCTTGGAAGGCGCTCGAGGCTCATCAGGAGAAGCTCGAGGCCGAGGGTATTGACCTCAAGGCCTGGTTCGCCGCCGATCCCGAGCGTGTGAACAAGCTGAGCTTTGACGCCGGTGACCTGCACTTCGACCTGTCCAAGAACCTGGTGACCGACGAGACTGTCAAGCTCCTGTGCGACCTTGCCCGCGAGGTGAAACTCGAGGAGCGCCGTGACGCCATGTTCTCCGGCGAGCACATCAACACCACCGAGGACCGCGCCGTCCTGCACACCGCGCTGCGCCGTCCGGCAAGCGAGAAGGGCCAGCTTATCGTCGACGGTCAGGATGTCGTCGCCGACGTGCATGAGGTCCTCGATCGCATGTATGCCTTCGCCGAGCGCGTGCGCTCCGGTGAGTGGAAGGGCGTTACCGGCAAGAAGATCGAGCACCTGGTGTCCATCGGCATCGGCGGCTCCGATTTGGGCCCGGTCATGGCTTACGAAGCCCTGCGTCCCTATGCCGACGCCGGTATCGACTGCCGCTACATCTCAAACATCGACCCCAACGATCAGGCAGAGAAGCTCAAGGGTCTGGATCCCGAGACCACGCTCGTGATCATCGTCTCCAAGACCTTCACCACGCTCGAGACCCTCACCAACGCCCGCGAGGTCAAGACCTGGATGCTCGAGCAGCTCAAGGCTCAGGGTGCCATCGACGGCTCCGATGAGCAGAACGCCGAGGCAGTGGCAAAGCACTTCGTCGCCGTTTCCACCGCACTCGAGAAGGTTGAGGCCTTCGGCATCGACCCCGCTAACGCCTTCGGTTTTTGGAACTGGGTCGGCGGCCGCTACTCTGTCGACTCCGCCGTGGGCCTGTCGCTGATCGTCGTGCTCGGCCCCGAGCGCTTCCAGCAGTTCCTCGAGGGCTTCCACGCCATCGACGAGTACTTCTGCAACACCCCGCTCGAGAACAACGCCGTCGCGCTGATGGGCCTGCTCAACGTCTGGTACGTCAACTTCTTCGGTTCCAAGAGCCACGCCGTGCTGCCGTACTGCCAGTACCTGCACCGTTTCCCGGCCTACCTGCAGCAGCTCACCATGGAGTCCAACGGCAAGCACGTCCGCTGGGACGGCAGCGCTGTGACCTCCGATACCGGTGAGATCTTCTGGGGCGAGCCCGGTACCAACGGTCAGCACGCCTTCTACCAGCTGCTGCACCAGGGCACCGTGGTGGTCCCGGCCGATTTCATCGCCTTCGCCAATACCGCCAACCCTGCGACCGATAGCGGTCAGGACGTGCACGAGCTGTTCCTGGGCAACTTCCTGGCCCAGACCAAGGCACTCGCCTTTGGCAAGACAGCCGACGAGGTTCGTGCCGAGGGCACGCCCGAGCAGATCGTCCCGGCCCGTTGCTTTGAGGGTAACCGCCCGACGACCTCGATCTTCGGCGACACGCTGACCCCGTTCGCACTCGGCGAGCTCATCGCCCTGTACGAGCACATCACGTTTGTCGAGGGCACGGTCTGGGGCATCGACTCCTACGACCAGTGGGGCGTCGAGCTGGGCAAGCAGCTTGCCAAGCAGATCACCCCGGCCTTCCACGACGACGCCGCCAAGGCCGAGCAGGACGCTTCGACCCAGGCGCTCATCGAGTTCTATCGCGCTCATCGCAAGTAGGATTCGCTGTGAAAACTAACGCATAGCCGACAAGGGCCCGTATCCGTTGGGATGCGGGCCCTTTGCTATTTGGATGGGATGGAATGTATCGGGAGGCGCCTCGACGGGCATCGCAATCGTCGAAGGCGCGCCGTTCATGTTTGGGACAATATGACATTTTTCCCGTTGCAAACAGCGCCGCCGTGGGTGTTCTGTATGATGGCTCAGACAAGGTTGTTCAATGACAGGGAGGCATATATGGCAATCAAAGCCATCGCAATGGATATCGACGGTACGCTCACCAACGACCAAAAGGTCATCGGCCCGCGTACGCGCGAGAAGCTGCTCGCGGCGCAGGAGTCGGGCATTAAGCTCATCTTGGCTTCGGGCCGTCCCGCATGGGGGTTGCACGCCTTGGCGCAGGAGCTCGACCTTCAAAACCATGACGGTCTGCTAGTTGCCTTTAATGGCGCGCATGTGGTCGACGCTCAGACCGATGAGGTCCTTTTTGACCAGGCCATGCCGGCTGACGAGCTGCACCGTCTGATTGATCATCTGCGCAATTTCGACGTGATCCCTATGATTTCGCTCGGTCGCGATTTGCACGTCGAGGACTCGTACCATTGCATGATCACACTGCCTGACGGCTTGCAGAAGAATATCGTCAAGTATGAGCGCGATGCGTGCGATCTTAAGATTCGCGAGGTCGAGAGCTTGCATGAGGTCGTGGACACTTATCCCGTGGACAAGCTGCTGACGGCGGGTGATCCGACCTACCTGCAGGCGCATTACGAGGAGATGTATGCGCCCTTTACCCAGACGCTTTCGGGCATGTTTACGGCCGACTGGTACTTTGAGTACACGGCGCCCGGTATCGACAAAGCCCGTGCGCTCGACGGTGCCCTGCCCAAGCTCGGTATCGATGCCAGCGAGGTCGTCTCGTTTGGCGACGGCCAGAACGACAAGTCCATGATTGAGTGGGCCGGCACCGGTGTTGCCATGGGCAACGCCGTCGATGAGGTTAAGGCAGTTGCCCAGATGGTAACCGCCAATAACAACGAAGACGGTATTGCAGTGGCGCTGGATAAGCTGCTGGGTTAGAATCGCCGATTAATGCATGGTTTGGGCGCCTGCTTGCGGGCGCCCTTTTGTTAGGGAGGGTGCCGTGTCCGCATTTCCGTTCGACGCCGTTATCTTTGACATGGACGGTGTCATTGTCGATACCGAGTATTACTACCTGGGCGAGACTGCCGCGTTTGCCAAGGAGCTTGGGCTTAACCTGACTCAAGAGGAGTTGAATGGGCAAGTCGGTACCTCGCATCAGTTCTTCCTGCATATGCTGGTCGATTGGTTTGAGCGCGCCGGTAAGGGGCATTTCACTGGCGAGGAAGCGTTGACCCGTTGGGACGAGTGGGCGCATAAGCGTCCGCGCGACTATCAGGCTTTGATTAACCCAGGCGCCGTGGATACGATTCGAGAGCTGCCGCGCCATGGCGTTCGCGTGGCGCTTGCCAGCTCGTCTCCCATGGATAGCATCGAGGAAGTGCTCAACGCGTGCGGGCTGTCGGATGCCTTTGAGTATGTGGTGAGCGGCGAGCAGTTTAAGGAGAGTAAACCCGAGCCCGACATCTACCTGCATGCGCTGGACCTGCTGAGGCTGCCCGCGAATCGCTGCTGCTGCGTTGAGGATTCGGTGCCTGGCATCACTGCCGGCAAGCGCGCCGGTCTGACAGTAATCGCCAAGCGTGAGGAGCGCTTTGGCTTTAGTCAGGACGCCGCAGATAAGATTATCGATCAGCTGCCGGACCTGCTCACGCTTTCTTAGGAGCGCGGTAGTTGCGCGTTTTTCGGGTCTGATGAGTAAATAGCCGACATTTTGGTGCGACACCTAGCATACTTTAAGCTAATGCGGGCTTAAGGACTTGTTGAATGCCCTTAAGCCCGTTTTAGACTTAATTGTGCTTGGAGAGGGTATATGCCACCGACTGAAGGGCTAACTGACGGTAAAGCAGCGATACCGCTGTACCAACAGGTTATCGATATCATCAAAAACGAAATCAACTCCGGTGCCTACAAGGCAGGTGCGCGGATACCCAACGAATTCGAATTGGCTGAGAGCTATAAAGTTGGCCGCGTTACCGTGCGACGCGCTATTGAGGAGCTCGTCCAACAGGGCTATCTAACGAAGCGACAGGGGAAAGGCACGTTTGTCAATGCCCCCAAGCTCAAGCGCAAGATTCGCCAGAAGGATGACGTCCAGAGTTTTTCGGATGCATGCCGCGTTAACGGAATGGAACCGGGGGCGCGTGTCATTTCGAGAAAGATACTGCCGGCGGATTCCACCGAAGCACAGTTCTTTGGTGTTGCCGTTGGAACTGACTTGATCTGCGTTGAGCGCGTGCGTACTGCCGATGGCGTCCCTGTCATGCTCGAGAACAACATATATGTTTACGAGGACAACGCCTATCTATCAACGGCACCTCTATCTAACCAATCCATTTTTGAGTTCGTGCGCAACCGGACGGGCCGCACGCCCGCGTTTACCGACCCATGCACGCTTGAGATCGCGTGCGCGTCGCCCGAGGTCGCTCGGTTGTTGGCAGTTCCCGTTGGCGAACCCTTGTTTTATATGGAAGCCTTCTTTTTCGATGAGCAGCGGCGGCCGTTTATCATCGGTCGTCAGCGGATCGTTGGGTCTCGCTACGTTTTTGACATCTAGGACATGCGTATGGAAACGCCCGGTGAATCGTCTCACCGGGCGTTTCCATACCGTTCACGGCGCAAACGCAACCGTTCAACCGCGTTGCGGCAATCAGTTTGAAATTATCTTGATGACGAGAAAAGCTGCTGGTAATCTATAGAACGTCATAGAACGTTTGCCTTGTGCAAACGTTGAAGCGAGATGCGATGCAGTCTCGAGTTCTTTGGAGGTATCTATGTCAGATACGAAGGCGAAGAAGACAAACAGACGTTTTAAGTTCAAATTACCGCATGTCTATACGATCATGTTCTTGCTGATCGTTGTCTTTGCGGTCTTGACTTGGATCGTTCCCTCTGGTCAGTATCAGCGCAAGACGATTTCGACAGCGGCGGGCGAGCGTGAAGTCGCCGTTGCTGGAACCTATGAACAGGTCGATAAGAACTACACCGATTCCGAGACCGGCGAGACTATCAATTTGGGGCAGGATATCTTCGCGGTCCTGCAAGCGCCCACTAAGGGCATCCAGGAGGCTGCCGACGTCGTTGCGTTCGTCTTATTGATTGGCGGGTCGTTCGCAATCATCACCAAGACCAACGCTTTGAATGCCGGCATGAGCCGTGTGAT
>URBS01000081.1 GCA_900546085.1 uncultured Collinsella sp. | reverse complement strand
AAGGGCGGAGGCGGGGCATTCCCCGCCTCTTACACCACATCTCTGCGCGCTACCATTTCGACTTGCCATCTGGTCTTATTAGTCCAAAATTGCTGCGACCAAATCGGTAACAGTACTCATATTTAATGTTATTTGACCAGCAGGTCTCCCCGCCTTAGCAAATCTAAGGCAAAACGGGCTCCAGACCGCTGAATCATGCCACATAGGGCACGTCCGCAGTCCGGAACCCAGTCAAAGTTAAGTTATTTCGCTGTGTTAGGCCAAAACGTCCGACAGGATCTCGATCAGACTGTCCACGTCGGATTCCTCGCAGACGAGCGGCGGCAGGAAACGCAGCGTATGAGCACCTGTAGCGTTAATCACGGCACCGGCGGCCAGCGCGCGGGCAACAATATCATGCGCGTCGCCCGCGGCATCATCCAGATCACAGCCGAGCATCAAGCCGCGGCCACGCACCTCGGTCACGTGCGGCAGCTTGGCGAGCTTTGCCTCCATATAGGCGCCTACCTTGGCAGCATGGTCGGCATAATCGCCGCGCACGAGCGCGGAGAGCGTCGCGGCACACGCCGCGATGGCCAAGCAGCTACCGCCAAAGGTCGAACCGTGATCGCCGGGCTTAAACACGTCGGCGATCTCTTTCTTTGCCACCACGGCGCCCATGGGAACGCCGTCGGCGATGCCCTTGGCAAGACTCATGATGTCGGGCTCCACGCCATAGGTTTGAAATGCAAATGGCTTGCCGGAGCGGAAGATGCCGCACTGGACCTCGTCGGCGATAAGCACGGCGCCCACTTCGTGTGCCAGGTCGCGCGCTGTCGCCATAAACTCCTCGGTCATGGGGTGCACGCCACTCTCACCCTGGATCGGCTCGAGCATCACGGCACAAATCTCGCTCCCCAGCTGCTTAAAGATCGCACGCAGCTCGTCCACATCGTTGGGCGTGCAGGCCACAAAGCCACCCGGCAGCGGGCGGAAGCTGTCCTGCAGCCAATCCTACATGGTGGCGGCAATGGTCTCGAGCGTACGGCCGTGGAAGCCGCCGCGCATGCACACGATGGTGTTGCCGCCATTACCGGCACGCTTGGCGTACAGGCGCGCGAGCTTCATCGAGCCCTCGTTGGCCTCGGCGCCAGAGTTGGCAAAGAAGGTCTCCCAAACCTGCTCATCCGCAGCCGGAGCACCAAGAGCAGCTGCCGTGGTCTCATCGCCGGCGACAATGGCATCGGCAAGCACGCGCGCACCATCTACGTCATCGTTAGCAAGCTTGGACAGCAGCGCCGCGACCTGTCCACGCTGCTCGATGTAGAAGTAATTGGAGACATGCATGAGCTTTTTGGTCTGTGCCTCGAGCGCCGAGAGCACAGCCGGGTCGCCATGACCAAGGCTGCACACGCCGATGCCGGCAAGAAAGTCGAGGTACTCACGACCATCGTCGCCGGTGAGCTTCATGCCGTGACCCTCGACAAACTCGACCGGAGAGCGGCCAAAGGTGTGCATAACGTAATGGGATTCAAGCGATTGCTGAGCTGCAAGTGACATGGGATGCCTTTCGTTGAGCGCCGGACGGCGCAGGCCTATGGGTGCAGAAATGGGGCGGCTGCGGGTCAGTTAGACTGTCTGAAGCTTCTCGACCTCGTCGAGGTTCTCGGTCAGACGCGCAGCAAACGTCGAAAGCGGATGCGGATGCGTATCGAACTCGTAAGCCGTCTCGGTGGAATGGATCACGGTGCCGACGCCGGCATCGGTCAGCAGCTCCAGCAGCAGCGAATGCGGCGTGGTGCCGTTGATGATGTGAGCGCGAAATACGCCGCCGGCAAGCGCATCGACGGCCGCACGCAGCTTGGGAATCATGCCCTTATCGACCTCGCCGCCGTAGAGCATTTCGTTAACCTCGTCGAGCGTTAGGTTGGAGATGAGTGAGTCTTTATCGCTAAAGTCCTTGTACAGGCCGTCGACGTCGGTCAAAAAGATCGCCTTATGCGCATGCAGCGCCGCCGCAACGGCACCGGCGGCGGTATCGGCGTTGATGTTGAAGAAACCGCCGTCCTCCCCCGCCGCGACGGTAGCGATGACGGGGATGTACTCGCTATCGAGCAGGCGCTCGATATAGTCGGTGTTGACGTGCGTGACCTTGCCTACGCGGCCGAGTTCGGGGTCGAGCGGCTCGGCGATGAGCGTACCGGCATCGCTGCCCGAAACGCCCACGGCCAGGTTGCCGTGATGGTTGAGCGCCGCGACCAGCTCCTGGTTGACCTTGCCGCCCAGCACCTCGCGCACGATATCCATGGTCGCCGGCGTGGTCACGCGCTGGCCGTTCATAAACTCGACGGGGATGTCGTAGTGGCTAAGCGCCTCGTTGATGGCCTTGCCGCCACCGTGCACGATAACAGGGCGCATGCCGATGATCTTGAGCAGGACGATGTCGCTCATCACGTCGCGGCGCAGCTGCTCATCAACCATGGCGGCTCCGCCATATTTGATAACAACCGTCTTGCCGGTCAGGTTCTTAATCCACGGCAGCGCTTCGAACAGCAGCTGCGCGGTTGCTTCGTTGGATTCACTCGAACGACAATCGCGTGCGAATTTCATAATCTGCCTCGTCTTTCGTATCGTTATCGCGCCGTGCTCCGCTGTCCGCAATCGCGGCAAGATGCGCAGCGTGCCTGGAATCTAGGAACGGTAGTCGCCGTTGATGGAGATGTACTCATGCGTGAGGTCGCAGGTCCACACGGTCGTTGCCGCGTCGCCTGCGCCCAGGTCTGCCGAGATCACGATCTCGGGCGTCTCAAAGCGACGCAGCGCCTCGTCCTCGTCAAAGGGAACGGTCAGGCCATCACGGCAGACGGGCATACCTATCATGTCGATGGACACATCTTCTTGGTTAAACTGCACGCCGCACTTGCCGAGCGCCATGGCAACGCGGCCCCAGTTGCAGTCGTGGCCGGCGATGCAGGTCTTGACGAGCGGCGAGTTGGCGACAGCACGAGCGGCGATATCGGCCTCCTCGTCGTTCACGGCGCCGGTGACGTTAACCGTCACGAGTTTGGATGCGCCCTCGCCATCTGCGGCGATGTTGCGCGCCAGGCTCTCGCACACCTCATGCACGGCAAAGGCCAGCTCGTCGAAGGCGTCAGAGCCCTCGACAATAGGCTCGGCATCTGCGGCAGCGGCGCCGGAGGCAAGCATGATGCAGGTGTCGTTAGTCGAGGTGTCGGAATCGACCGTTACCTTGTTGAAGGTCTGCTTGACGGTGGAGAGCAACAGGGCGTGGAGCGCCGCCGGCTCGACGGGGGCATCGGTAGTGATGACCGCGATCATGGTTGCCATGTTGGGCATGATCATGCCCGAGCCCTTGCACATACCGCCCACCGTATAGGCATTGCCTGCGTGCCCCGCGGCCTCGCTGCGGTAACACACGGCATACTCCTTGGAGTGCGTGTCGGTCGTCATGATAGCGCGGGCGGCATCGGTGCCACCGTGGGCGGAGAGCGCCTCGTAGGCGGCAGGAACGGCAGTCTCAAACGTGTCGATCGGCAGAATCTGACCAATTACGCCCGTGGAGGCGACCAGAATCTGCTGGGGCTCGCAGCCGATGACCTGCGAGGCGATGTTGCAGGTCTCGCGCGCGCAGGCAAGACCGGTCTCACCCGTGGCGGCGTTGGCATTGCCAGAGTTGACCGAAACGCCGGCAATGACGCCGTAGCCCTTGTCGGCGCCGCCCAAGTTGGCACGGCTCACCTGCACGGGCGCTGCACAAAAGCGGTTAGTCGTAAACACACCGGCCCCGGGACAGGGCCTGTCGGGCACGACGAGCGCGTAATCCAGGCGCTCGGGATTCTTGCGGAATCCGGCATGGATGCCCGCCGCCTTAAAGCCGGCTGCCGCCGTTACGCCGCCCTCTACGGCACGAATCTTGATATCGAACTGCTCAGCATTCATCGTCTTTACGACTCCTTATGTCAAACAAAAAATGGGCATCGGTTGGTGCGCCATGCCGACCACAATCGTGAGACCAGCTTAAGAGTGGCGCCCCACTCGATGCCCGACTACCAAATCGTTAACAATCGAATGTGCTACACCGGGCACGCCACTGTGGGCAAGCCTCGTCGCTCGTCAAAACCAAAGACGATGTTGGCGCACTGGACCGCCTGGCCTGCTGCACCCTTGCACAGATTGTCGATGGCGCCCGTAGCCACCAGAACGCCCGCGCGCTTGTTGAGCGCGAGGCCGATCTGGGCAGCGTTGGTGCCGACGACCGAAGCCGTCTTGGGCTGCTGGCCGGCATCGAGTACGCGCACGAAGGTGCGACCGGCGTAGAACTGCTTGTAATGGTCGACAACGTCCTCAAGGGTCAAGGTATCGATAGCCTGCGGCGTAAGCGGCATCGTCACCGTAGAGAGCAGGCCGCGCTTGAGCGGTGCCAGATGCGGGGTAAAGACGACGCGATCGGTCAGACCAAGGATTTGCTCAATCTCGGGCGTGTGGCGATGCTTGCCCACGCCGTAGGCCTCCAAGTTCTCGTCAGCGCTGCAAAAATGGGTGCGGGCGTTGCAGGACTTACCGGCGCCCGTCACGCCGCTAATGGCGTCAACGATCACGGGGCCGCTCTGGGCAACCCAGCCAGCGCGCACGGCAGGCGCGGCGGCAAGGCTCGTTGCGGTGGGATAGCAACCGGCGCAGGCGACCAGCACGGGTTTGCCGTCGGCATGGTCAGATGCGGCGGTCTCCAAATCCTGGCAGAACAGCTCGGGCAGACCAAAGGCGCGGCTCTTGAGTAGCTCGGGGCTCGTGTGCTCGGCGGCATACCAGGCCTCAAAGACGGCTGGATCGCCCAGGCGATAGTCGGCCGAAAGGTCAATGCAGGAGACTCCCGCGGCAAGCAGGGCGGGCACCTGTGCCATGGCAGCCGTGTGCGGCACGGCCAAAAAGACCGCGTCGCAGTTCTTGAGCTCGGGGGCATCATGCGTCGTGAAGACAAGATCGCTTACACCGGTGAAGCTCGGGTACACCGCAGACAACGGCTGGCCAGCATCGGCGTTGGACGTAATGGCAGCAAGTTCAAACTCGGGATGACCGAGGACGAGGCGAATAAGCTCGGCGCCGGCATATCCAGCCGCACCGACGATTCCAACCTTTAAAGACATATCAGACTCCTTGTCTGCAGTTATGCACCAATGCGCATCCCGCAGCCGCCGTTATGAAGTGTGTTGAAACTTTAGCACCAAAAGATGCATATATACGCAAATCTTTTGTATATTCATGCATTGAAACAGTCCCGACACATTCACTCAAAGGAATTGACAAATAAATGCGGACCCCATATTGCCCAATGCGCCTTACGGTGACGTTGCAATGTGGGGCCCGCTACATGCGAGAATTTAAATTGTCGAAGCTTGCTGAGAGACTCGTTTAGAGTTCGACCGGCACCCATTCGTCATGGTTGCAGATAAAGGCCTCGGGTTCCTCCACGCTAAAGAAGATGAGCGTTGGATCGTCTGCGCCCTCGTAGTGCTCGCCTAGGCGCTCCAGGTGCTTCCAGCCTGCCTCGCGCATATCGGGAGCGGCCTGGTCATCCAGACCCGCATGCCCGCGCAAGATGAGCCAGCCATGGCCCGGCCACCAACTCGTGGCCTCAAAGCGTTGATTTTGCAGTAGCTCTTGCCACACGTCTTTGGTGCGCGCCGTTACAAACCACAGCTTGCCGTCCTGGATCTGCGCAAACGAAAACGGACGCACATGCGGCTGCCCATCCACGCTTGTCGCCAAATACCATGCCGGCACCGACGTCAGATACTCCAACACCGTATTCAATCCGTCCATGTGTCCTCCTGACGCTCGCTAATTTGGAATGGGCAGTTAATTTGGGACGGGGCTATTTTAGCTACCCCTTAACTGCCAATGAATTATTTGGACCAGGATAATTGTCAGCTGGCATATGGGGGTAGCTAAAATAGCCCCGTCCCAAATTAACTGCCCCGGAATACTGATTGGTGAGCGTTAAAGCTCCAGGCGCTCCTCGCTGCCGTCGATATCGCAGAAGCGCGCGGCAAAGTTGCGGACCGAAAAGAAAGCAAGGCGGCCGTCGTTGGCGCTATCGTGTTGTTCGCCAATGCCCACCATGTGTTTAAAGCCCGCCTGGCGTACCTTGTCGCTCACGACCGCATCGTCCTCGAGCGCGGCCTCGCCGGTCAGTACAATCCAACACTCCCCCGGTTTCCAACCCGAAACCTCAAACTTGGGGTTCGCGCTGAGCTCGGCCCACACATCCTTGTCGCGCGATGTGCAAAACCACAGCTTACCGTCATCGACCATGGCAAATGAAAACGGCCTCACGCGAGGCTGATACCCGTCGGCCACATCGGTCGTGGCCAGATACCACGCCGGAATGCGCCTGAGATACGAACAGGCGCGCTCAAGCTGAGCCGTGCGGTCGTTGTCGGTCATAGGGACCCCTTTCTTGCGCTCGAATCGCGCCTAAACAAGTTGAAGATTGATGACGATGACACACGCGAGCAGCAGCGCCGTCACCACCGCGGCCAGTGCATCCCCGCGGCCAAACGTAAGTGTATGCAGGCGCGTGCGGCCCTGCTCGCCATGATAGCAACGGGCATCCATGGCGGCAGACAGCGTCTCGGCATGGCGGAACACACCCGCAAACAGCGGGATCGCCACACTGCCGAGCATGCGCACACCGCTGAGCGGACCGCCCGTTACGCGTGCACCGCGGCTTGCCTGCGCGTCCGCCGTCTGCTTCATCTCGGTGGCGAACTGCGGCATAAAGCGCAACGCGATGCCCATGATCATGCCGAGCTCATGCGCAGGGAGCCCCACGCGCGCAAACGGTGCGAGCAGACGCTCAAAGCCCGCGGTGAGGTCGAGCGTCGGTGTGGTGAGCGTGATAGCGCTCATGCCGGCCATCATCAAGGTCAGGCGGCACGCCATAAAGGCGGCGGAATGCAGCGAGCCCTCGCTTATCTGCAAAAAGCCGAGCTGCCACAGAATGCGCCCGCTCTGGTCGGAAAACAGGTTGAGCACCGCAACCACCACGACAATCGCCAGCAGTGGTGCCATCGATGACAGGACGCGACGAGCCGGCACCCGGGACACGGTATAGATCAGGACAACGAAGATTGCGACCGGGACCAGTCCGCGGAAGCTACTGACCGTGAGCGTCGTGATCAGAAACACAAAGCCCAAGAGCAACTTAGTTCGCGGGTCCAGGCGGTGAATTGCACTATCGCCGGGATAGTAGCTGCCAAACGAAAACGCCTCCATTAGCAGCCCTCCTCTCGCGCGACCGTCTTGAATTTAGCAATGTCCGCGACGTTAGAAGGACCGTCCGAGCGACCGATCAGCAAATCTACCAACTCGTCGGCCAACGACTCAACCGTATAGAGCCCGCCACGACGCAGCGGCACGCCTGCCTCCGTAAGCGCCAGCGCCATGCGCTGGGCAGCAGGTACGCCCAAGCCGATCGACTTGAGCTCATCGGCATGCGCAAACACCTGCGCGGGGGTTCCCTCGGCAAACACCGCGCCCTCGTTCATCACGACCATACGGTCACAGCAATTTGCCAGGTCATCCATACTGTGCGAAACCATGACAACGGTCAGGCCCTCGCGATGGAGCTGGTCGATGAGCCCCAGGAAACCACTGCGCGCCGCCGGATCGAGCCCCGCCATGGGCTCATCGAGTACCAAGACCTCGGGCTCCATGGCAAGCACGCCAGCAAACACCACGCGCCGCTGCTGCCCGCCCGAGAGCTCAAAGGGGCTCTTGTCGCCCACCGTGGCCAGGTCGAGGCCCACGCGCGCGAGCGATGACTCAACGCGGTGGGCAACCTCAGCCTGCGACAAGCCAAGGTTATGCGGACCAAATGCCACGTCCTGTGCCACGGTCTCGGCAAACAGCTGACGCTCTGGATACTGAAACACCACGCCGACCTTTGCCTTAACCGCGGCGGCATCTTTCTTGTTTACCAGGTCGAGCCCCAACGCGTAAACGGAACCCTCCTGGGGACGAATCAGGCCGTTGAGATGCTGAACCAGCGTCGACTTACCCGAACCGGTATGGCCCGCAAGGCCCAGGAACTCGCCACGACGCACCGTTAGCGACACATCGCGCAATGCCCAGGGGCTGCTGGGGTCGTTGCCCCAAAGGGCCCGTTTGTTCGATGCGCCCTCGGCGGCTGAGCGCTTGTGCCAACGTCGACGCTCGCGGGCGCTCAGTGCATAGCTATACGAAAGGTGCGAAATCTCGATGACGGGCTCCAGCGCGTCTGCGCTATCGATTGCAGAGGAAACGTCGTCGGAAATACGAGGATCGGATGCGAAAGGCCGCCCGGCGATGCCTGTCCTACTCCGCTCGGCATAAGCCTGCGCTATATCGGCGACCATATCCGCCTCGCGCACCTGTGCGCAAATGGGCACGCCCTTCGCGCGAAGCGCCCTGCCAAGACAGCACGATGCTGGCATATCCAGGTTCAGCCGCGCGAGTTCGTCCGCCCGCGTCAAGATCTCCTCGGGCGTACCGAGCATGGCAACGCGACCTGCTTGGAAGACAGCAACGCGATCGGCCTCAGCGGCCTCTTCCATAAAGTGCGTAATCATCACGATGGTCATGCCGCGTTCGTGCAGCGCGTGACAGGCCTCCATAAGGCCCTTGCGCCCGCGCGGATCGAGCATCGAGGACGCCTCGTCCAAAATGAGCACGCGCGGCTCCATGGCGAGCACGCCGGCAAGCGCCACGCGCTGCTTTTGTCCGCCCGAGAGAGTGTGGGTCTCGTGTCGCTCAAAGCCCACCAGACCCACGGCCTTCAGTACATCCCGCACACGCTGCGCGATCTGGGCCGATTCGACCCCTAAGTTCTCGGGACCAAACGCAATATCGTCCTCGACAAGCGTCGCCACAAGCTGATCGTCGGGATTCTGGAACACCATGCCCGCAGTCGAGCGGATGTCGTAGACCAGCTCGGGATCGGACGCGTCCATGCCGTTGACGCACACCGTTCCCGCATCGGGCTGCAACAGCGCGTTCAAATGCTTGGCAAACGTCGACTTGCCCGACCCGTTTCCGCCGAGGATGCAGAAAAACTCGCCATCCTCGATGTTCAGATCGATGCCATCGAGCGCCGGCGCAGCACCGTCATAGCTAAAGGAAACGCCCCGACACTCAATCATGCGCGGCCTTTGACCTGGTCCTTCTTGGGCGTAATGAGATTAGAGACCGCCTTGTACACCGCCAGCGTCAACACCGAGTTGAGCACGGTCTTGATAAGGTTGAACGGCAGCACGGCGGGAAGCATGAGCGGGGCGATCACGTCGACCGAGCCATACCAGAACCATACGCCAATGGTAAGGTTTGCAACCATAGACAACGCCGTAGCGGCAATGACGCCGAGCACCAGGCCAATCACGGCACCCTTGTAGGTGTGCATCTTTTGGTAGACGATAGCCGCGGGCAGAATGTAGCCCAGCGTGGCAACCAGGTTCATAAGCGCGCCGACCCAGTCACCCGTGGTGAGCGCATGGATAACGATCGCCATAGCGGCAACAGCGGTACCGGCACCGGGGCCATACGCAAACCCGCACACCATCGCCGGCACCAGCGACGGGTCATACGTCAAAAACGGCGCCGAAGGAAGGATGGGCAGCTGCACGTACATAAACAGGGCGCCCAGGGCGCACATCAGCGCCATGGTAACGAGCTGTTTGGTGCTCCACCTATTCGTGTTCTCAAAATGGATATGCTGCGACTGTTCAGACATAAGATCACCTGCCTCTTTCATCCGAGATCGGAAGAGCACACGTCTGAACTCCAGTCACTAGCTTATCTCGTAT
>URBS01000080.1 GCA_900546085.1 uncultured Collinsella sp. | reverse complement strand
GGCAGGCGAGTGGATTGCCACCGTGGTGGACGACGACAAGGAGGAGGGCGCGCTTTTTGGCCTGACACGCACGCTGTGGCTGGCGACGTCCAAGGGGCTGCTTGCGCTTGAGGAGGGCGACGGTGGCGTGGCCGCTGCCGTTGATGGGTTCAACTTTGCCCACGGCGTGATCGCCGGTGTGCTCGCGCGCTTGTTTATGGAGGGCCGCGTGGCGAGCCCGGATATGAAGGCGTTGCTGCATGAGCTTTCGCCCATTGATTCTTCTGAGCCCGAGCTCATGGATCCGCTGGCCGTCGATTCTACGTGCATCTTCGATACCGTGGTCGCCGCCTACCTGCTGGATTCCGACCGCTCCGAGTTCGATGAGGCATATCTTGCCGATACGTATCTGCAGATGGCGCTGCCTGCGGCGCGCGGCGCAGAGGGTGCTGGTGAGGACGCTCCGGCGTCTGCCGCCCGTACTGCGGCCCTGACGTTGGCGCTCGTGGCGCCGTTGCGCGAGTGCATGGCCCGTGAGAACGCCGCCAACGTGTTCGACGGCATCGAGATGCCGCTTGTGCCGGTGCTTGCCAAGATGGAGCGCGCGGGCATGCTTGTGGACCCAGACCGCCTGCACAGTCTGTCCGAGGGTCTGGCGACCCAGATCACCGAGGTCGAGCGCAGCATTCGCAACCTGGCCGGCGACGAGACCTTTAACATCGGCAGTCCCATGCAGCTCTCGCACGTGCTGTTTGATGTTATGGGGCTTCCGACCAAGGGCCTCAAAAAGACCAAGCGCGGCTACTATTCGACCAACGCCAAGGTGCTGAGCGACCTTGCTCGTGACCACGAGATCGTGCGTCTGATCTTGGACTGGCGTGAGAAGTCCAAGATTAAGTCGACCTATCTGGACACGCTGGGCCCGCTGCGCCGTGGTGACGGTCGCGTGCACACCACGTACAACCAGACCATCACCGCGACGGGGCGTTTGTCTTCGAGCGACCCCAATCTGCAAAACATTCCGACGCGCTCGGAGCTGGGGCGTACCGTCAAGACGGCGTTCTCGGCGGGCGAGGGCAGCGTCTTTTTGGCGGTGGACTACTCGCAGATCGAGCTGCGCCTGCTCGCGCATCTTTCGGGTGATGAACATCTGGTACGTGCCTTTAACGAGGGCGAGGACTTCCATGCCGAGACGGCCGCGCGCGTGTTTGGCGTGCCGGTGTCCGAGGTGACGCCCGATCTGCGCAGCCGCGCCAAGGCCGTGAACTTTGGCATTGTGTACGGCCAGCAGGCCTATGGCCTGTCGCAGTCGCTGCACATCTCGATGGCCGAGGCGCGCGACATGATCGATCGCTACTACGAGGCCTACCCGGGCGTGCGCACGTTCCTCGACAACGTGGTGGCACGTGCCAAGCAGACGGGCTATGCCGAGACCATGTATGGCCGCAGACGCCATATTCCCGAGCTCAAGGCCAAAAACCCGCAACTCCGCGGCTTTGGCGAGCGCACGGCCATGAACCACCCCATGCAGGGCACTGCGGCCGACATCATCAAGATCGCGATGGCCCGCGTGAGCCGCCGTCTGGAAGAAGAGGGCTTTGCCGCCCACATGATTCTGCAGGTACACGACGAACTGGACTTTGAGTGCCCCGTCAACGAAGTCGAGCGCCTAACCACCATGGTCCGCGACGTCATGGAACACGTAGTAGACCTCCGCGTCCCCCTAATCGCCGAAGCCAGCACCGGCATAACCTGGGCCGACGCCAAGTAGCGAGCGACGAGCTTGCGGGCGATGGCCTTGGGTGCGACGCTTCTGGTCGCCCGATGGTCGCAGGTCGCCAATGCCGACGCCGCGGAACGTTTCCAGGCTTGGATGCGTCCCGCGGCGTCTTTCTGTGCGGTTAGCAGCTCCTGCGGCGCACGAGCTCTATGGGGATCACGGTCTCCATGGCGGGGGTCCGGCCTGCGATGAGGTCGAGGAGCGCCTTGCAACCCTCTTGTGCCATGAGCTCGGGGTGGCGCTGAACCGTGGTGATCTGCGGCGTGGTGAGCTTGGAGTAGATGGAGTCATCGTAGCCCACGATCTTGATGTCTCCGGGCACGTTGAGACCTGCCACCTGCACGGCGCGCAGCGCTCCTGCGGCCGAATGGTCGCTTGTGGCAAAGATGCCGTCGAGCGGCATGCCCGCATCGATCATTCCGGCAACGATATCCTGAGCCTCGTCCATGCTAGGACGCTGGCCGGTGACGTAGGCCATGTACTCGCGGCGAAGCGGCAGGCCATGATCGGCGAGCGCATGCATATAGCCCGTGAGGCGGTCGTTGCGGTCGTAGTCTGCGGTAAAGCTCGAGATGGTGAGGATGTTTTTGCAGTCGCGGTCAATGAGTGCGCTCGTTGCCAGGTAGGCGCCACGTTCGTCATCGGTTCCCACGTGGGGGATGGCGAGGTCCGACTGCGGCATGCGGTCGATGCAGACCACGGGGATACCGCGCGTGACGATGTCGTCCGTGAGCTCACGCAGGCCCGAGATGCATATGATGCCGTCGGCCTGCTTGCTGGCAAGGCTATGGAAGTAATCGCGCTCGCGCTGCGGATCGTTGCCGCTGTTGCAGACAAAGACAGAGTACCCCTGCGCTGCAAGCGTGCGCTCTACGTGGTAGGCGATCTTGGAAAAGAAGTCGTTGGATATATCGGGCACGATCATGCCTATGGAGCGCGACTGCGCTTGGCGAAGCGTCTTGGCGGACTGGTTGGTAACGTAACCGTACTGGTCGATAACATCCTGCACGCGTTTGCGCGTGTCCTCGGAGAAACGGCCAACGTTGTTGACCACATGGCTCACGGTGGCTACGGAGACCCCGGCAAGTTGGGCGATTTCTTTCATTGAGAGCTGTTTTTGCGCCATGGGACCTCCAGCTTGGTTAACGCCTGCTGGTTAACAATTATAACGTCCTATTTGGTTAACATTTGATTATACGATTAACCATGAATTAGGTACCGTTCACGGAGTGAATAACTACCGCTTACCGATTCATACACTGGAATTTGGTAGATTCGCAGCTGGTTATACGATTAACCAAATGACGCTCTTGGACGAATTTGTGAGGGATCATCTATGCTTCTCTGCCCCAGTATGATGTGCGCCGATTACGGCGAGCTTGCCAACACGGTGCGCGAGCTCGACTCCGCGGGTGCCGATGTCTTTCACTGCGATGTGATGGACGGTAGCTTTGTACCTAACTTTGCGATGGGCCTCGAGGACATCAAGGCCGTGCGCGCTGCCACGCAAAAGCTCGTCGACGTGCATCTGATGATCGAGAACCCGGCGGCCAAGATCGACCTCTTTGCCAATGCGGGCGCTGATATCATCTACATTCATCCCGAGTCCGAGCGCTATGTGGTCAAGACGCTCGCCGCCATCAAAGCGCTCGGTTGCGCTGCGGGCATCGCCGTCAACCCTGATACCGCGGTGACCCTGCTCGAGGAGATTCTCAACCTCTGCGACTACGTGATGGTCATGACGGTCAATCCCGGTTTTGCCGGGCAGGCGTTTATCGAATTCACTAAAAAGAAGATTGAACAGCTTGCGGCTCTCAAGGATGAGTACGGCTTCAAGATCATGATCGACGGCGCCTGCTCGCCCGCGCGCGTCAAGGAACTCTCGGCCATCGGTGCCGACGGCTTCATCTTGGGCACGAGCGCATTGTTTGGCAAGGACATGACCTATGCGGAAGCGCTTGAGAAGCTGCGTCAGGGAGAGGAGTACTAACCGCGGCAGGCCAGAGGATGCCAGTTAATAGCAAAGAGCCATGTGGCTCGATCGAAAGGAACCTGTAAATGAAGATCGCAATCGGTAACGACCACGTGGCCGTCGAGCTCAAGAACATCATCAAGGAGCACCTGGAGGAGCGCGGTTACGAGGTCGTGGACTTTGGCACCAACTCCACCGAGCGTTTTGACTATCCCATCAGCGGCTACAAGGTCGGCTGCGCCGTGGCGGCAGGGGAGTGCGATCTGGGCGTTCTTATCTGTGGCACGGGCGTGGGCATCAGTCTGGCAGCCAACGCGGTTGAGGGCGTGCGCGCCGTGGTATGCTCCGAGCCCTATTCGGCCAAACTCAGCCGCGAGCACAACAACACCAACATCGTGGCCTTCGGTGCCCGCGTGGTGGGCTCCGAGCTCGCAAAGATGATCGTGGACGAATGGCTCGACGCCAAGTTTGAAGGCGGTCGTCACCAGCGCCGCATCGACATGATCGCCAAGATCAAAGAGACGCAGCAGCTCGAAGCGGCTGAAGCCTAGCCAAATTGACCGTACAGAAAAAGGGCTCGTATCAACGATGAGCCCTTTTCAATTCAAACAATTCAGCCAAGTATCTAGGCGCCAAGACGCCATCCAGGCGGCAAGCAAGTAGCCCAAGGACCTGGCCGGGCGAGTCGGGTAAGTTTTTCGTAGATTCCGCACGAGCCGGAAAGCACCAAATGTGCTTTCCGAGCGAGCCCAGGACCTGACCGAACGAAAAACTTACCCGCCTCGCCCGGCCAGGTCCGACGAGCAACGTTAACGTACCGCCAGGATAGCGTCGATGAGCGTCAGTACGCCCCCGTCGTTGTTGCTCGGAATGCGCCATTTAGCATGTGCGTTCATATGATCCTCGGCGTTGTCCACGATAAAGCTGTGACCGACGCGCTCAAGCATGGGGATGTCGTTGTAGGTATCGCCCACGGCTGCGGCGTCTGCAATATCGATGCCGAGCTGCTCGCACAGATGCGCCACGCCCGAGCCCTTGTCGACGCCCAGGTTCATAAAGTCGATCCACTCGCGGCCCGCATTGGTAACGTAGAGCTGGTCCGAGAACGCGGGGTTATAGTCCTCGCGAAATGCGGGCTCGGCATCGTAGGCGGGGAAGAAGATCGAGATCTTGTTGGACTCGACGTCAAGGCCCTTAAAGGTATCGATGTAGTTAATGGCAGAATAGTATACGCTGATCTCGTCATGGTACTTGTGGTCGCGCGCCAAAACGTAAGCATCGTCATAGCAGCACAGGACGGGAACGGCGCGCGGATCCTGCGCGGCATGCGCCAGGACCTTGTGATAGAGCGCAGTATCGATATTGCTCTTATAGATATAGTTGCCACGGTAGATAACGCAGGCTCCGTTATCGGGGCAAAAAGCGATGCGGCTCTTGATGTCCTCGAACATCTCCTCGAGCTTGGGAGCGGGGCGTCCGCTGGCGGGGCAGAATACGATGCCAGCCTCGGCGAGCTTGTCCAGGCGCTCATCTAGGCCCTGGGGCAGTACGCGCTCGTCGGTCAGCAATGTCTTGTCCATATCGACGGCGAGAAGCTTAATGTTGCCGATAGCGGCGTCCGATTCAAAAGTTTGCATAAAACGCACCTTCCCGTTTCTAATTTGTTTCGGGCGGAATAACCCTCCAGTTGGTAATCGGGCGTATTTTCGCAGGATTGGCGCGTATTTGCATCACGATTCACAAAGTAATGAAAAAACTTTTCAGAAATTTGAATTTGTCGCTTGTGCCGCGGGCACTTTAGCGTAATATAGCGAACATCGAAAACGGAGACGGAAAAACAACCGCTTACCGAGGAAAAGGTACCGTTTGCGATATTTGAATTGCGCCCGGCGATACGTGAAAGGAGAGGCAGATGCAGTCCGTAAAGATTATCACCACTGCAGACAATGCCATCCGACGCCAGCGCGCAATTTCCCGACGACGATAACAATCGTCTCTGTTCGTATGGGGTGAAATGCCCCAACAGAGTCATTTTGAGGTCGTTGGGTTTTAGCACGACACTGCTGCATGTTTCTAGGGCATGTATGTGCTGATTTTTGCTATTTAACCTGATATTGCACGGTTTTTGACCTCGAAATGACTTGCAACTGACCGATGTTCTAACTAGCTACCAAGGGCGAAAGGAAACAGCCATGAGCAAGGAAAAAGTCGTTCTCGCATATTCCGGTGGTCTTGATACATCCGTATGTGTCAAGTGGCTCCAGGACGAAAAGAATCTCGATGTCGTTTGCGTCTGCGGCAACGTGGGCCAGGAGGAGACCGGCCTGGATGCCAAGAAGCAGAAGGCGCTCGACCTGGGCGTTCTCGATTGCCAGGTCCTCGACCTGCGCGACGAGTTCTCCGATGAGTTCCTGACCAAGGCCATCGCTGCCAACTCCATGTACGAGAACAAGTATCCGCTGCTCTCTGCTCTGTCCCGTCCGCTGCTTGCCAAGAAGCTCGTCGAGGTCGCTCACGAGTTTGGCGCCACGTATGTCGCCCACGGCTGCACCGGCAAGGGCAACGACCAGGTTCGTTTTGAGGCTGCCGTCAAGGCCCTCGACCCTGAGCTCAAGGTTATCGCCCCGGTTCGCGAGTGGGATCTGAAGTGCCGTCCCGACGAGGTCGCCTACGCCCACGCCCACAACGTGCCGGTTCCCGAGGGTGCCAACGACAACCCCTATTCCATCGACGACAACCTGTGGGGTCGCGCCATCGAGTGCGGTCACCTGGAGGATCCCTGGAACGAGCCGCTCGACGACGCATGGGTTATGACCAAGAATCCCGAGGACACGCCCGACACCCCGACGTATACCGAGATTGAGTTTGAGGCCGGCAAGCCCGTCGCCGTCGACGGCAAGAAGATGAAACTCTCCGAAATCGTCATCGCCCTCAACAAGATTTCGGGCGACAACGGCTTTGGCCGTCTCGATCTGGTCGAGGATCGTCTGGTGGGCCTTAAGAGCCGCGAGTGCTATGAGGTTCCCGGCGCCCTGACGCTTATCACCGCCCATAAGGCACTCGAGGACATTTGCATTGAGGGCGACCTGCTCAAGACCAAGATCAAGCTCGAGCAGGATTGGGCCACCGCCGTGTACAACGGCCAGTGGTACAGCCCGCTCAAAAACGCACTCGACGCTTTTATGGCCGACACCCAGAAGTTCGTGACCGGTACCGTCCGCCTGAAGTTCTTCAAGGGCAACTGCCATGTCGTCGGCCGCAAGAGCCCGTTTAGCCTGTATGACTACGGTCTGGCCACCTACGATCGCGACACTACCTTTGACGAGAAGGCCAGCGCCGGCTTTATCGAGATCGACACGCTGTCGCTCAAGACGTGGGCTAAGGTTCAGGGCCCCAGCTCTGCTGCAGCCCAGGCCTAAGGCTTCTCTTCCTTGGTATCCGCGCGGCCCATCCGCGTGATACATAACGGGCGCATGGGGTCCCTACCTTTCGTTATGCTTGCTGACACTTCTTAACATCGGTGGCCCCTACGTTCCGCCCGCATATATGATGCCGCGTCTGCGGCTGAGTCCGAGCCCCGCCGGGGTTGTCCGGCGGGGCTCCTTCTATCAATTTGGCGGCTCTGCGCCTATATATATGAGGAGTATCCATTATGTTTAATGCTATCGCGCATGCTTTACTTGCCCTCGCGCCCGAGTTCGATGCTGCAAAGGTCGAGGACGTCCCTATGAGCCTGAAGGCCTGGGTCGATGGTTCGCAGGGCAACATCCGAAGGGAGACGCTGGGCGCCAAGTGCATGGCGCGTCACTTCTTTGCAAATTAGCTACATGGCCCCGCGCACGGTGGGGAATGTGTAAAACTAGCGGTTGATAAATCGCTTTGGCGACAGCGCGCATTGCATTGGGCGCTTGTTTTGGTATTTGATGAAAGGAGACGGTTCCATGGCTCTTTGGGGCGGTCGTTTTGAGACGGGCGTGGCCGAGGTCACGCAGGAGTTTGGCGCGTCGCTGCCGGTCGACAAACATCTCTATAAGCAGGATATCGCCGGCTCTAAGGCACATGCCAAGATGCTGGCGGCCCAGGGCATTATCAGCGCCGAGGATGGGCAGGCGATTGCCGAGGGCTTGACCGGAATCGAACAGGATATCGATGCCGGCAACTTCACCTTCGATATCAACGACGAAGACATTCATATGTCCATCGAGAGCGAGCTGACGCGCCGCATCGGCGAGGCCGGTAAGCGCTTGCATACCGGGCGTTCGCGCAACGACCAGGTGGCGACCGATACGCGTCTGGGCGTCAAGGCGCTGGCCAAGGAACTCATGGAGGCCAATCTTGAGCTGCGCCATGTGCTGGTGGATGCGGCCAAGAAGTACGACAAGGTGATTCTGCCGGGCTACACGCACATGCAGCATGCTCAGCCCGTGCTGCTGTCGCATCATCTGCTGGCGTATTCCTGGATGTTCGCGCGCGACTTTACACGCCTGAAGGCTGCCTTTGATGCCGCTGACAACTGCCCGCTGGGTGCTGCCGCTCTTTGCGGTACGAGCTATCCGCTCGATCGCCAGATGACGGCTGCCGAGCTTGGCTTTGCGGGTGTGATTCCCAACTCACTCGATGCGGTTTCCGACCGTGATTTCCTGCTCGATCTGCATTACGCCGGCTCCGTCATGGCCATGCACCTGTCGCGTCTTTCCGAGGAGATCGTGCTGTGGTCGAGCTCCGAATTCGGCTTTATCACGCTTTCCGACTCGTATTCCACCGGCTCGTCCATCATGCCGCAGAAGAAGAACCCCGACTTTGCTGAGCTTATCCGCGGCAAGAGCGGTCGCGTGTACGGCAACCTGGTGCAGCTGCTCGTGACCATGAAGGGCCTGCCGCTTGCTTATAACAAGGACTTGCAGGAGGACAAGGGGGGTGCGCTCGATACCGCTCACACGCTCATGCAGTGCCTGTCGGTTATGGCCGGTATGATTTCGACTTGGACCGTCAACGAGGACGCAATGGCGCGCGAGTGCGGCGTGGGGCACCTTGCCGCCACCGACGTTGCCGACTACCTGGCTAAGCGCGGCTTGCCATTCCGCGAGGCGCACGCTGTGGTGGGGCACCTGGTCCTGATGTGTGAGAAGCGCGGCTGCAATCTTGAGGACCTGCCGTTTGAGGTGTTTCAGGAGGCAAGCCCGCTCTTTGAGCGCGGCATTACCGAGGCGCTCGACATCCCGTCGATTGTCGCCGCGCGCACGACCGAGGGTGGTACCGCCCCTGCTGCCGTTGCCGTGCAGTTGGGAAGCGCCGAGGCGCAGCTCGCGGCCGATGAGGGTGTGTTTGGCTCGTTATCCAAGGTCGTCGAGATGGGCCACGGAGCTAATTAGCTTATTGGATGCGTCTGTCTGGTGTGTTCATCGTATCTTGCCTTTACGGGTGCCCGCTACGGTGGGCACCCGTTTTGTTATAGAGAAGGAAGGTGCTTGTCGAGAACTTCTGTAGGACATTTGCGCAGGTTGTGAAGGGGGTGCGTTCACGGGTGACAATCGACCGCCCGTTCTGTTCGTTGCAGTTGAAAGTGGGGCGGATGGTACTCTAGTTGGGCTTCGAAACAGAAGTGACACATATGGAGCGCTTTAATAAATAATAACGCTTCAATAAACGGCTTTTTGTTTAACTGCAGCTAGAACTCTGTTACGATGCAGTCCAGGCGGGTGCCGGAATGGGACTTGGGCACGCGCGAACCTACTTGAAAGGCTACCTTATGGCTATCGAGAAGACCTTCATCATGATTAAGCCCGACGCCGTGCGCGATCGCAAGATCGGCGAGATCGTTGCTCGCATTGAGCGCAGCGGCCTTGTTATCGAGCGCATGGAGATGACCACGCTCGAGCGCGCTACCGTCGAGGAGCACTACGCCCATCTGGCCGACAAGCCCTTCTTTGGCAGTCTCTGCGACTTTATGACGAGCGGTCCGGTCGTCAAGATGGTCGTTTCCGGTCTCTCCGCTGTCTCCAAGATGCGCACCCTTATGGGCGCCACCAACCCGCTTGATGCTGCCCCCGGCACCATTCGCGGCGACTTTGCTGTCGATGTCAACGCCAACGTGATCCACGGCTCCGACTGCCTGGAGAACGCCGAGATCGAGATCAAGCGCTTTTTTGGCTAAACCAGCTTTGACTCCTTAAAGCTGTTAGCGTGTGGCTTGGGCGCCGCGGAACTAGATCGGAAGAGCGTCGTGTAGGGAAAGAGTGTAGA
>URBS01000079.1 GCA_900546085.1 uncultured Collinsella sp. | reverse complement strand
CATACGAGATAAGCTAGTGACTGGAGTTCAGACGTGTGCTCTTCCGATCTAAAGGGGCTTCGAAATGAAACGCGCCTTTATGTCCGAGCTCGCCATCGTTCGCACGCTTATCCCGAGTATCGCGGGCGTCGGCCTGTTCATATTCGTCGTGCTGACTCTCGCCAACGCATCGGATGGAGATTCCGGCATGAGTGCCGGCGCCTGCGCGGTCAGCGCCATGTCGCCTATCATGGTCATGAGCTCGCTGGCCGGCTTCGACAATCAAAACGGATGGGAGCGTTATCGGGCAACGCTGCCCCTCTCGCGCAAAGACATTATTTGTGCCCGCTACCTGTGCATCGTTGTCTTCTCAGCCGTCATGGCGTGCGCCGCCGCGCTTTTGAGCATCATCACCCTTCCGTTCTTCGATCACACGGGCATGCCCTCGACGGGACAGATCGTCCTTGAGACCACAATAGCCTCCGCCGCATCGATGCTCATCTCCCTCATGATGGTGTTTTTGGCACAGCCGCTGTTCTTTCGATTTGGACACATGGAGGCGCTGCGCCTTTCCGTCGGCCTGTTTGCCCTGCTCGGGTGCCTTGCCATGGCAGCGTTGAGCTCCTCCAACCCCATCAGCAACTGGCTCATATCGATTGCCGGGGCGAATCCCGATCCCGCCGTCCTCGGCTGCCTGTGCGCAGGAATTGCGGTACTGGCCCTCGTGCTATGTGCACTTAGCCGCATCGTCAGCGCCAAGGTCTACCGGACACGCGACCTGTAGGCAAGCGCGGTATCATCGGGCATGCGCCGCAGATCTGGCGCGGTCTTCTATGAGGAGGCGCTCAACCCGTGTCGTGGGTTACAGCAGCATTTGCATCAGCTTTCTTTGCCGGCATCACATCCATTTTGGCCAAATGCGGCATCAGGCACACCGACTCCGACGTTGCAACCGCCATCCGTACTTGCGTGGTGCTCGTATTTGCCTGGGCAATGGCGGGCATTTCTGGATCCATCGGAGCAATCGGCGCCATTCCCGCCAAAGCCTGGCTATTCCTCACCCTCTCGGGACTCGCCACCGGCGCCTCGTGGATCTGTTACTTTAAGGCGCTCAGCATCGGAGACGTCAACAAGGTTGTACCCGTCGACAAGATGAGCACCGTGCTCGCCGTGCTGATCGCCATAGTGCTTTTTGGTGAGACAGGCAACCTGGCGGTCAAGCTCGTGGGAACCGCAGTTATCACGCTCGGCACGTTTTTGATGATCGAGAAAAAGCAGTCCGTCGGCGCAGAGCAAAAGCAAGACCGAGCCTGGCTCGCTTACGCCCTCGGCGCCGCCGTGTTCGCGGCACTCACCTCCGTCCTCGCCAAGATCGGCATCGAAGGTGTCGAGTCAAACCTGGCCACGGCAATCCGCACCTGTGTGGTACTTGTTATGGCATGGGCAATCGTGGCTGCCAAGGGAAAGCTGGAGCAGGTCGCGCGCATTGACCCGCGCGAACTCGCATTTCTTGCGGCATCGGGCATTGCGACCGGCGCGTCGTGGCTGCTGTACTACTACGCCATCGCTGCAGGCCAGGTGAGCGTCGTCGTGCAAATCGACAAACTATCGATTGTCGTATCGGTGCTGTTCGCACGACTGGCCTTCAACGAAAAGCTGTCGCATCGAAGCGCCATCGGCCTTTTCCTCATCGTGCTGGGCACCGCCGCGCTCGCGATTTGGAAGTAGCGTCGGTGCCAGGCGAGATTCAGTCCACCCGCAAATCCGTGACACAGCGCCCACACCGGGCTTGAGATGTTTGTATTGCCCGCGCGCTACCGTGCTACTTGCGCAGCGGCTTGGGCAGCGGAATGCCCACCGCGATGACGGCGGCGATGATCATGCAGACGATACCCTTGAGCGGGAAGCACATGAGCAGCAGGCCCACGACCATGACCGGCTGACGCATGACGGCGCCCATCGTCGATGCCGTGCAGACGGCGACGCAAAAGACCGGATCGGCACCGGTAAGGATGGCAAAGCCGTAGCCCAGGCTTACGCCCGAGAAAATAACGGGGAAGAAGTGGCCGCCGCGCCAACCAAGGTTGATGAGGGCGGGCGTCAGCATGGTCTTGACCAGACCGGTCGCGATAAGCACGCCGGCGGGGATGGTCAGATAGGTTTCCATGAGCACATCGGCTTGTGTCTCGCCGGCAAACATGGTGTAGGGCAAAACCGTGCCGCAGATGGCGAGCGCCAGACCGGCTAGCATGGCCTTGACGACAGGGCGCTCCCCTATTGCATGTGACAGTGCCTCGCTCGCATGCTCGGAGACAAAGTACAGCCAGCCGCAGGCCGTACCGATGAGTGCCAGGGGAATAAGCCAGGCAAGCTCAAGGTTGCCCACCCGGGCAGCCTCGAACCTCGGCATACCCATACCGCCGCCCATGAGTTGGCCGAGCAGTAGATAGGTGCCCAGGCCGCCGGCAATCGCGATGCCGTAGACCACGGTCTTTTGCGCCTTGGGCAGTTTGATGGTGATCTCGTCGGATTCGGAGTCTCCATCGTCGTCGGCGCCCTGGCCGTCAGCGCTACCGGCGAGCGGCGCCACAAAGCCAAAGACGGGCGCGGTGAAGAGCGCCGTCAGGGCAGCCTGGGTACCCAGCAGCGTGAGCTCCCTAAACTCGGCGCCAAAGCGGCGCATGCGGTCGCCGACCCAGCTGCACAGGCCCGCGATAACGCCGGTCAGGCCGGCCTCCGGTCCAATACTTCCGCCAAACAGCAGCGGCAGCAATGCCGCGAGCGAAAGCTTGCCCAGGTTGTCGTACGGGTAGCGTCCGTCCCGCTTTACCTTGGCCATCACCTGGTTGAGGTCATCGGTCTTGGTGCCTGTCATCTTTTCGTACAGACCGATCAGCAGGCCGCCCAGGAGGCAGACGAAAAACGGGTACGGCAGAAAGCCGAACGGACCGCTCGCGAGCTCGGGCGAAGCGACGCCCAGCATATGCGGGATCTCGGTCCACAGATAGTCGATACCGTGCTCCATCGCAAAAAAGAACAGCCAGACCGCGGCGCCTGCAAACGCACCGGTCACGGCAACGCTCACTAAAAACAACGCACGATTTTTGGGTTTTGCAAGGTTATCCATCGGGGCCTCCCGTGGTCAAAATCGACAAGGATACGTTTTATTGTAAGACGGGCACAGCGCGGACGTGCCGACCATCCACGCCGCGAACGGCGCCATTGGGCGCCGCGCGTGCGATAGGCCTACGGCTTAGCTGCCGATAATCGATGCGATCTCGTGCAGGTCCTCGGCAAAGTAAATGCCTTGCTGGCGCCTCGGGCTCGAAAGCCCCTTATCAATCATGTGCTCGAGCAGCGCCTTGAGGTCGTTGTAGTAGCCCCCGAGGTTGTACAGGATGCACGGCGCATCGAGATGCCCCAACGACACAGAGGACATGACCTCGGCAATCTCCTCGAGCGTGCCCGTACCGCCCGGGAAGGCGATGAACGCGTCGCCGAGCTCGATCATCTTGGCCTTACGCTCGGTCATGCCGCTCGTCACGATAAGGTCGTCGATGCCATCGTGCTGAAACTCGGCCTCGATAAAAAAGCTCGGCTCCACGCCTGTCACATAGCCGCCGGCATCGAGCACGCTATCGGCGAGCACACCCATCAGACCCGACTTGGACCCGCCGTATACCAGCGCGTGTCCGTTGGCGCCAATCCAGTTGCCCAGCTCCTGCACCGCGGGCAGAAACGCCGGGTCATTACCGACGCTGGCACCCAGATACACGGTGATATTCATATTCAGTCCCCCCTCATCGTGACGCGCGGCGCCCGCTCTAGCGTTGGCGTCGGCGATATTCGCGCACACGGCGCGACAGATCGGCGAGCTCGTCACGATCGAGCTCTTCCAGGTGCTCGAGATCGTCCATAAAGCGCGCCAGGGTGTCCTTTTGACGCATCTTGATGAGCGTATTGCAGTAATTCACCGCCACGCCCGTGAGCATGGCGATGTAGAAGATGCTGATGACGCTCAGGACGACGGTGATAGCGCGGGCGACCGGCGTTTCGGCCGGGATGTCGCCAAAACCGATCGTCGACACGGTCTCAAAGCTAAACCAGAGGCCATCGCCAAACGTGAGGGTTGTGGGCTCGGACAGCCAGACGGCCGTCGAGCACAGCAGATAGAAGACGAGAAACAGGCCCGTGATGCGCGCAAAGCCAGCCTGGCGCAACACGTCGGCAAGCGTCCTCAACTTGTTCATCGCGACCCCTTTTCCCAGACGCCCAATCACATTGCTCGGTATTGTCGCACATCCGGCACTTGGGGACGTTCCTTTTGAACCGGCAGAAAAGGACTGTCCCCAACTGCCGGCACATAAGGAACGTCCCTAAGTGCCAACTCCGGCAAAGAGTGTCCCCAGCGACTAGTCGTTTAAGAACGTCCCCAATGACTACTACAACTGCCGGACAGATTGGGAACGTCCCTAAGTGCCGGATGTTAGGCAGGCTGAGCTGGTATCCTTATGCGGTATTATCTCGACTCGATAGGATTACATGTGAAACCTTCCGCCATCCTTCGTTTGGCTCTATATCGCACCCTAGCCGTCGCGGTTGCCGTACTCACCGTACTGAGCGCCGTCATGCCTGCCCCCGCCTTTGCCGCCGACTCCGACCACCAGGTCAAGACGGTCCGCGTTGGCTGGCTCGTCAACAACAAAGGCTTCCAGGAAGGCACGCCGGGCGAGCGCCTCTCGGGATGGGGCTACGAGTACCTCCAGACCCTCTCGTATTACACAAAGGGCTGGCAATACGAATACGTTAGCGGCACCTTCTCCGAGCTTATGGACATGCTCGAGGCAGGCGAAATCGACCTCATGCCCAACATCTCGTATTCGGCAGAACGCGAGCAGAAGCTGCTCTTTTCCTCAAATCCCGAGGGCACCGAGCGCTACTATATCTACGCCAGGCCCGACCGCGACGATCTAGCCAAGGGTGACCCTCAGGCGCTCCAAGGCCTCACCATCGGCTGCAACTCTGGCGTTATGCAAACTATCGTCGGCCAGCAGTGGCTCGCCAACGAAGACGTTACCTGCACCTATAAAGAAATCGACACCGGCAGCGCCCTCTTTGAGGCGCTTGCAGACGGCGAGGTCGACGCCGTCATCATGAACGACACCATTTCGTCGCCCGATGCGTCACCCATGTTCTACGTAGGCTCGAGCGACTACTATTTTGCCGTTCCCAAAAGCCGCCCTGACCTGATGAACGACATCAACGCCGCCATGACGACCATCGCCCGCGATAACCCGCGCTATAACGAGGAAGTCAAAACGAGTTACTCGACCCAAAACAGTGGCTCGTCATCGCTCACCGGCACCGAGACCACCTGGCTCAAAGAAAACGGCAATACCATCACGCTCGGCTATCTTAAAAACCAACTTCCCTACTGTACGCAAAATGACGACGGCGAGATGGAAGGGTCGCTCGCCTCGCTTGCAACGACGTTGCACGACAAGTTTGACATTACGGTCAAAACAATCGCACTCTCGAACAACAAGCAAATGATCAAAGCCCTTTCCAACGGAACCATCGATGTCGCCCTGCCGTTGTTTCGCGACTACTGGCTCGCCGAGCAGACAGGGGTCATCCAGTCAAACTCGATGGGAACGGTTTCGCTGACCGCCATTCACAATGGCAAAAACCTGAACAGCGACCTTAAGAACATCGCTTGTACAAAGAGCACAATCGTTAACCGTTTTGAGCTCGAAAGTCTCTTTCCGAACGCAACGGTAACCGAGTATTCGAATGACGGCGAGGTGCTCAAAGCCCTCGATGAGGGGAAGGCACGTTGCATCATTGTCCCCAGCACGCGCCTGGAAACTCTCCGCGACATCTACGACATCGAGGATTTCGAAACACAGGAACTCACCAACACGGCACAACTATCGTGTTTAATTTCGCGCGGCAAGCCCGAGCTGCTGGGAATCATCAATAAGGGCATCGTCAATGCAGGTGAATCGCTCTCTGCAAACAGCTATTTCCCCACATCGTACTCGGCGCAAGAATCGGATGCGTTCCGACTTCTCTACCGCAACCGCATCGTCATTGCGGCAGTCGTCATCTGCATTTTGCTCACCGGCATCGTCATCCTTGTCTGGTCGCTTTACCGCGCACAGGAGGAACGGCAGAAAGCCGATGCCGCCAACGCCGCCAAAACCGCTTTCCTCGCGCGCATGAGCCACGACATCCGCACGCCGCTCAACGGCATCCTGGGCCTTATCGAAATTGAGGAATTGAGAGAAGGCGACATGCAGGTCGCCCGCGAAAGCCGCGCCAAGGCGCGCGTTGTCGCCAATCACCTGCTGTCATTGATTAACGACATCCTCGAGATGGGCAGGATCGAGGAGCGCAAAGTGACGCTCGAGCACGAATCATTCAACCTTAAAGAGCTGTGCGACAATGCGCTCGTACTGTGCAAGCTCCGCGCATCGGACCGCGGCATAACCATGCTCGACACCAGCGAGCCCTACGCTGTCGACCAATATATGATCGGCAGCCCCACCCATATTCGGCAGATCCTTGTCAACCTGCTCGACAACAGCATCAAGTACAACAAGCACGGAGGCACCGTCACGTTCTCATCGACCATCAAGCCGGTCGACGACGAGCACGCCGTGTTTTGCTTTAGCGTCTCGGACACCGGCATCGGCATGTCGCCCGAGTTTCTAAAGCACATCTACGAACCGTTTGCCCAAGAGGGCAACGATGCCCGCAGTAAATTTCAGGGAACTGGCATGGGCATGCCGATCGTCAAATCGCTCATAGACATGATGGGCGGCACGATTGAGATTTCGAGCGAGGTCGGCATGGGAAGTACGTTCAACGTCCAGATTCCGCTCGATATCGACAAGAACCCTCAGGCAAGAGAAGGTGCGGACGAGCAGGCGATCAGCTGCTCGCTTGCCGGCATGAACGTTCTTTTGGCCGAAGACAACGAGCTCAATGCCGAAATTGTCCAGGCCCTGCTCGAAAGCGAAGGCATCGTCGTAACTCGCGCCGCCGACGGCAAAGAAGCGGTCGAACTATACACTAGTCGTCCCGCCGGCAGCTTCGATGCGATCCTGATGGACATCATGATGCCGGGTATGGATGGCTACGAGGCAACTCGCGCGATTCGTCTGAGCGAGAAGGCCGATGCAGCCGACATCCCCATCATCGCGCTCACCGCCAATGCCTTTGCCGAGGACGCCAAGGCGGCACACGATGCCGGCATGAACGCCCATCTGCCCAAACCGCTCGACTTTAACAAGCTCAAAAACATCCTCGCCCGCATCAAGAAAAACGGAACTGTTTCGCTATAGTTTGTGCCCACCCACCATGCACAGTTAGAAAGGAAGCCAACGATGTTTAGGCCCTTACGTCGAAAGAAACGCGCCATCACTGACGAGGAAGCGCGCGAGTTGCTCGCTATCTGCAAGCGCGGTGTCTTTGCCGTCAACGGCGATGGTGGCTACCCGTATGCCATTCCCGTCAACTACTTCTTTGACGCCGAGCACGACAAGATTTATTTCCATGGTGCCAAGGCTGGCCACAAGGTCGATTCACTCAGGCGTGATGATAAAGTCTGCTTTACCGTTTACGGCAACGAGTGGTACAAGGACGATGACTGGGCTCCCTATGTTATGAGCACCGTGGTCTTTGGTCGTTGCCGTCTGGTAGATGAGACACCTGCGTTTATCGAGGACAAAGTCCGCCAGCTCGCGCTTAAGTACTACCCCTCTGCCGAAGAAGTTGAAGAGGAAATCGCCAAAGACATCAAGGGCGTCCAACTCTACGAGATTTCGATTGAGCATCTTTGCGGCAAGCAGATCCATGAAAAGTAAGCCCAAAAATAGGTCCTGCAAATAGCAAAATGGCTCGGTTCCAACCAGTATTGGAACCGAGCCATTTGTTTATGAAGCGTCGGCGGCTATGTGCGCAAGCGCCTCAACGAGATCCTGAGAACTCACGGGTTTGCTCAGATGCGCGTTCATGCCCGCCTCGCGCGAAAGCCTACGGTCGTCGGCAAAGGCATTGGCGCTCACGGCGATAATCGGCGTGGTCGCGGCGTCCTCGCGATCGAGCGCTCGAATCTGACGCGTGGCCTCAAGGCCATCGATGCCGGGCATCATGATGTCCATCAATACCACGTCGTACTCGTGCGGCGCGCTCGCGGCAAACGTCTCGACGGCAGACTCGCCATCTTTAACATGTGTCACGACGGCACCGGCGCGGTCGAGCGTAAACTGTGCGATCTCGGCATTCAGGTCGTTATCCTCTACGAGCAAAACACGCAGGCCCTGGATCACGTCGCTGTCGCCTGCATCCACGCGAACTGCCTGGGGAATCTCGGAACTCTTGCACTTCTCAAACGGCAGGCAAATGGTAAACGTCGTCCCCTGCCCCAAGGCGCTCGTAAAGCTCATGGTTCCGCCCATAAGCTCGACCAACTGTTTGGCAATAGACGCGCCCAGGCCAGTTCCCGATGAAGCGCCTTCCACCTGTTGTTCCTCGCGGCTGAACGGCTCGTAGAGGGGCTGTTGAAACGCCTCGCTCATGCCAATGCCGTTATCGGCGATCGTGTATTCATAGACGGGGACACCGTCCACCGGCTCCACCTCGCGGCATGTCAGGCGAACATAGCCGCCCTGGCGGTTGTACTTGACGGCATTACCGGCAATATTGAGCAACAGACGCTTGAGGTGCGTCACGCTCACCCGGGCATAGGGATGATCAAGAGTCCGTTGGTCGCAGATAATTGTCACCAGGCGCTCCTCGGCCTGGCGCTCCAGAATATCGCACACCTCACGGTTGAGGGCCACCATATCTGTAGGCACGAGATTCAGGTCGACCTGCCCGCTCTCCAAGCGGCTCATATCGAGTGCCTCGTTCGCAAGGTCGAGCAGCAGTCCCGACGCCGTCCAGATCTTTGAGCGGCACTCAGTCTGCTTTTGCAAGTCGTCCGCGTTGGCATTGCCCACCTCGACCATACCGCGAATGCCGTTGATGGGCGTGCGCAGGTCGTGACTCATGCGACGCAGGAACTCCGTCTTTGCAGAGTTGGCAGACGAAGCTTCGCGCGCCGCTTTTGCCAGCTTGTCGCCATAGTCGCGCTCCTGCAGCAACAGGTCGGCAAAGCGTTGGCTCTCGGCGCGGCGGCGCACCAACACAACAGTGGCTATAACACCGCCGTAGAGTGCCAACACACTGGCAACAACAGCGGCAACAACCTCAAAGTAACGCTGCGCGGGAGCATAGGTGTACACGTAAAAATCGCGCGCTTTACCAAATGTGCCCAGATACCACTCACCGCTGTCGTTAACCAATCTGACCTTACCAGCCAAGCAACGCTCCTTAATGCCGTTGACAACGATGGCATCCGTCGCAGGCAAATCGAACACGCCTGACACGGCGGGCTCGACAGCGTTGGTCGCAACGACCTTACCGTCGTTTTCGATCACGATATTGCCGCTATCGATAGTCTCATAACCATCGAGCAAGCTCTGCAACTTGAGCGTATTGCTCGCGACCGCCTTGGCGCTCTGGTGCCTCACCGCGACAACGATGCCCTCACCGTCCCGCCGGGCCACGCAGCCAATGTCTGCGACCGAATCGTCCGCAAGCGTAATGCGAGCGGTATAGGACTTAAGCGGATGGGCTGCCACCTCCAGCACAGGCGCCTCTTTGAGATTCGCAGCGAGCGACTCGTAGCCCACATCATCCTTCGAGGACTCGGACACCAAGTTGCCCGATGCATCCGTTACGATCAGCGCTGTCACATTAAACTGGTCAGCATATTGCTCCAACGTAGCGTTATCCACCGAGCCGTCGCGCTCCATATCGCGCGCCGCCTCTCCGGCGATCTCCGTAACGCGAATCAGGTTTTTGGTCGCATAGGCGCTGTTGAACGCATCGTAGGAAAGGCTCTGTGTCGCCACGTAATCGACAACGTCGGCAAAGCGCTGCTCGGCCTGAGCTGTCGTGTAGGCGTA
>URBS01000078.1 GCA_900546085.1 uncultured Collinsella sp. | reverse complement strand
ACAGTCCTGCTCACGACGGAGGCCACATTAAGTGGCCTCCTGTTCGTGCGGAACTCGCGACAAACTTAACCCCCTGCCCCGGTGCCCGGCGGGCAAACGTCGTTGGACTTATCGCTGACAGGAAATGACCGCTTGCATATCGCCCGCTGGCTTGGCACGGTACAATTGCTTCGGACTTTTCTTTTTCTTTAATAGTGGAGTTAATTCATGGCAGAATCTCGTGCGGAGCGTAAGGCTCGTCGTGCTTTGATCGAGGCGGTTGAGGGGTCGGAGGAGAAAAAATCTTCTACGGAATCCAAGTCGTCTCAGGATGCGAAGGGTAAGTCGGCCAAGGGCAAGGCTAAGGCCAAGCGCCCCAGTTCTCGTCGGAGCGAGGATAAGGCATCTCAGACTCGCTCCAAGCGCTCGCATAAAGATCCGGTTTCGTCTGCGCGTAAGGTTGTGGACCCCAAGTCTCCCTGTTCAATCATGAAAGCTTGCGGTGGGTGTACGGCGCTCAATCGTCCTTATAAGAAGCAGTTGGCGGCCAAGCAGGCTGCTATGGAGGAGCTGTTTGCTGAGCTCTGTGAGCGCGAGGGCATCGCCGTTGATTCCATTCGCGGTATGGGTGTTACTCTGGGCGACCCGGGTAAATATCCTGCGCCGCGTGGTTTTCGTCATAAGGCTGCTACCCCCTTTGCTCCCGGTAAGGAGGGCACTGTCCGTTGCGGTTTCTTTGAGCGCGGCACGCACAAGATCGTTGCCGTACCCGAGTGTCCTGTCGAGGCGCCGGGTGCCCGTCAGATTCTCAACGGCATCGCACGCGAAGCTGAGCGGCTGCATATTCCCGCCTTTAATGAGGACAAACATCTTGGTTTGCTTCGCTATGCCGTCGTCCGCTGCGGTTGGCGCACCGACCAGGTCATGGTTACGCTCGTGACCGCCCAGCGTGACTTACCGCATGCGCAGGAGTTCTTTGAGGCCGTCGCGGCGCTCGATTCGCATATCGTCACCGTTGCTCAGAACATCAACGGGCGCCCTGGCAATGCCATCTTGGGCGAGGAAACCCGTATCGTCTATGGCACCGAGTGCGTGCGCGACCAGCTGCTCGGTTGCGAATTCGATATCTCCCCTACCGCGTTCTATCAGACCAATCCGCAGCAGACCGAGCTGCTCTATCAGCTCGCGATTGACGGCATGAATTTGCAGCAGGGTGACGTACTCATGGACGCTTACTGCGGCAGCGGCACCATCGGTCTGTGCGCAGCTAAAGATGCCCAGAACAAGGGTATCGGCATTATGCTGCTCGGCGTGGAGCGCAACACGGCAGGCATTGCCGATGCGCGCCGCAATGCCGAACTCAACGGCCTCACCCGCAGCGCTTGGTTTATGGCCGACGACGCCACCGATTACATCCTGGACGCCGCCGATAACAACGAGCGCGTTGACGTTCTCTCCATCGACCCGCCACGCGCCGGCTCCACACCAGAGTTCCTCGAAGCCGCTTGCGCACTCAAGCCGCGCCGCATCACCTACATCAGCTGCAATCCCGTCACCCAAGAGCGCGACCTACACCAGCTCCTCGACGGAGGTTATCGCCTGCTCAAGATCACGCCGGTCGACATGTTCCCTCATACCGACCACACCGAGACTGTCGCGGTCCTCGAGCGCCGCTAATCCACCCCGGTAGATTTTTTGGGACAAGAAAGGGGGCGGCCCGTCTGGACCGCCCACCCCCCCTTCGTTGGACATATGAGTCTCGTTACATCCCCTTGCGCGGGTCGCACACGCCGGCTGCCGCCATCTCGCGCAGCAGCGTCTCGCGGTCGCGCGTCACGATCAAATCCAGCGGGAAGTGAATCTCGTCGAGCATCTTGCGCGCGTGATCGAGCTTGCCAATGGCCATGCCAATGTGGGCATCGGTCGACACGCCAATACCCACGCCCAGCTCGGCACAGCGTTCGGCAATCTTGCGACACACATTCCAATGCTCGGCATCCGTGCCATGCTCAAGACTATGGTTGTTGATCTCGATGATCTTATGCTTGGCCTTGGCCGCCAGCAGCACCTCATCGATATCGAACGGCACGCCCGAGCGCCCCGTATGCCCCAGCATGAATACCTTGGGGTGCTCCAGGGCATTGATGTACATCTCGGTTGTCTGGGCGAGCGTCGCGCCTTCGGCAAACTGCTGGTTATGCACGCTTGCCACCAAATAATCCAAATTACGCGTCACCAAATCGAACAGCGAATGCTCACGACTATACGAATCGCCGGCGATATCGAGCGAAATGGGAATGTCCTCGCCAAACAAGCTGCCGTCCAGCGAAACGATATCGGCCTCGGCGCCGCGAAGCACCAGCACGCCGCTCCAAATGCGCGGCCAGATATCCTGGTTAATAAAGAATTGGAAACTGCGCAGGTCATTGGGACAAGGCGTAACCATCGAGCTTAAATGATCGGCGGAACCGAGCACCTGAAGGCCGCGCTCTGCCGCCCAATAGATGTTCTCCTCAATGGTTGAGTACGCATGCGCAGAGAACATCGTATGAGTATGAATATCACAAGAAAGAAGGTAGGGCATCGGGTCTCCTTGTCCAGTATGGCCGTCGCGTATATTCATTGTACGCATAGCTTTCGGCAGTCGTAAAACTGCTTCATCCCAATCACACAACGGCATAGACAACGGGGCCTGGCTTAGCACCAAACCCCGTTTCACGTAAAACATTGTAAGCAGAGCGCTTTACTTTCGACGATATTCGTCGGCCAGTTGCTTCCAGGCAGGCAACGAATTGACGATGGTCTCGTAGCTCACACAGTAGCCAAGGCGGAACCAGCCCGGCATGCCAAAGCTATCCGAAGGCACCGCGAGCAGCTCATACTTCTTCGCGCGCTCGCAGAAAGCGTTCGCATCGGGCTCCAGCGCCTTCACCCACAGGTAGAATGCACCATCCGGCTCAACATAGGTGTAGCCGTACTCCGCCAGTGCATCGGTAAGCGCGGTGCGGTTGCGCGCATAGGCCTCAACGTCACTCGGCTCATCGATGCAATCAATAATCACGCGCTGGAAGAGCGCCGGAGCGCACACGAAGCCCAGCGTACGGGCGGCACCGGCAACGGCGGGCATTAGACGAGCTGCCTGAGGATTCGTATTGGGAACCAGGATCCACCCGACGCGCTCGCCCGGTAGCGAAAGCGACTTGGAATACGAGTAGCACACGATGGTGTGCTCGTAGATCGAAGGCACCCAAGGCACCTCGGCGCCATAGACAATCTCGCGATACGGCTCATCCGAGATAAGCATAATCGGATTCTCGGGATCGCGCTGAGCGTTGGCCTCGCGCAGAACATTGGCCAGTCGCGTCAGCGTGTCGCGTGTATATACGGCACCGGTCGGATTGTTGGGCGAGTCGATGATGACAGCTGCCGTCTTGTCGGTAATCGCCTTGAGCACGTTATCCACGCTCAGCTGGAACGTATCTTCATCGGCGAGCGCCTCGACACACGTACAGCCAGCTTTCTCAATCCACACGCGATACTCCGGAAAGTACGGGGCGATAACGATGACCTCGTCACCCGGGTTCGTAACGGCATTGAGCGTGCAGGTGAGCGAAGCCGCCGCGCCCACGGTCATAAAGACATCCTTGCCCTCGTAGCTCGTACCGAAGCGACGGTTAAGAGACTCAGCCACGGCGGTACGGCACTGCGGCAGTCCCGGAGCGGGCGTATAACCGTGCAGCTGGTCACTCGGCAGTTTAAGCGCCTTTTTGATGGACTCCGCGACGGCAGCGGGAGCAGGAACGCTCGGGTTGCCCAGCGAGAAATCGAACACGTTTTCCGCGCCGATTTGCGCCTTGCGCTCAAGGCCATAGCTAAAAATCTCGCGAATGATGGAGCTCTCCGCACCGCGAGCATACATGGTTTCGTTGATCATCTGTTCCCCTTTCGCATAGGCGCTATTGTACGCTTTAGCCAACTAGAGCGCCACAATGTTGATTGGGGACAGACTTAAATGCGTGAAAACGCTCATTTAAGTCTGTCCCCAATCAACGAAGAAAAAGCCTCCGCAGGTTTCCCCGCGGAGGCTTTCGCTACAAGAACTATTTGTCGGCGTCGGTGTTGCCGTCAGCGTTGACAGCATTGCCATCACCGGCATCATCGGATGCGGCTTCGGCATCCTCCTGCATGGCCGCCTGCGCAAAGGCCGCAGCATCAGCCGCCAGCTCCTCCTCGCTCATGCGAGGCGAGCGCTTCTTGGTCGGCATGCCGGCCGCCTTGGCGTTGCGCTCCTCCTTGGCCGCCAGGATATCGCCCTCGCGCTCAAGGTAAGCATCCCACTCGTTGTCGAGCAGGGCGTTCACGGCGTCGCCTTCGACGGTCTCGCGCTCAAGCAGCACCTTCGCCATCAGATCGAGCTGATCGCGACGGGCATCCAAAATCTCGACCGCACGGCGATGGGCTTCGCGCATGATGCGCTGAACCTCGATATCGATGCGGCGCGCCGTCTCCTCGGAGTAATCCTGGTGATCGGCGTAATCGCGGCCCAGGAATACCTGATGCTGTGCCTCGCCAAACACCTGCGTTCCAAGCTCCTCGCTCATGCCCAGACGCGTAACCATCTCGCGCGCCATCTTGGTCGCGCGCTCCAGATCGTTGCTCGCGCCCGATGTGATGTCGTCGCACATGAGCTCCTCGGCAACGCGACCGCCCAAGAACACGGCAAGCTCGTCAAGCATCTCGTTCTTGGTCTTGAGGAAGTGGTCCTCCTGCGGAAGCTGCAGCGTGTAGCCCAGCGCCTGGCCGCGGCTGACGATCGAGATCTTGTGGACCGGATCGGAATGCTCCAGGATGTGGCCCACCAGGGCGTGACCGCTCTCGTGGTAGGCAATCGTGGTGCGCTCGGCCTCGGTCATCACGCGACCCTTGCGCTGCGGACCGGCAATCACGCGCTCCATCGACTCCTCGACCTCGTCCATCGAGATCACGGAACGATGACGGCGGGCAGCCAACAGTGCAGACTCATTGAGCAAGTTCGCCAGGTCGGCGCCGGTAAAGCCAACGGTCATCTGGGCGAGCTTCTCAAACTTAACGTCCTCGTCCATCGGCTTGTTCTCGGCATGCACGCGCAAGATCTGCTCGCGGCCCTTTACGTCCGGACGGTCGACCGTAACTTGACGGTCAAAACGGCCGGGACGCAGCAGCGCCGGATCCAGAATGTCGGGGCGGTTGGTCGCAGCGATCAGGATGACCGACTCGCTCTCCTCAAAACCGTCCATCTCGACCAGCAGCTGGTTGAGCGTCTGCTCGCGCTCGTCGTGACCGCCGCCCAGACCGGCTCCGCGCTGACGTCCCACGGCATCAATCTCATCGATGAAGATGATCGACGGGGCCTGGGACTTGGCCTCCTTAAAGAGGTCACGCACGCGGCTGGCGCCGACACCCACAAACATCTCGACAAAGTCAGAACCCGAGATGCTAAAGAACGGCACGCCCGCCTCGCCGGCAACGGCCTTGGCCAGCAGCGTTTTACCGGTGCCCGGAGGGCCCACCAGCAACACGCCACGCGGGATCTTGGCGCCCAGCTTGCGATAGCGATCCGGATCGCTCAAGAAGTCACGGATCTCCTCGAGCTCCTCGACGGCCTCGTCCACGCCGGCAACGTCCTCGAACTTGACCTTGGGGCGCGTAGCCTCGTTGGTCTTGGCGTTGGTCTTGCCAAACTGCATGTTCCTGTTGTTGGCGCCCATCATCTGCCGCATAAAGTAGAACATGATGGCAATCAGGGCGATCGTCGGAAGCACGCTCATCGCCAGGTCGCCCCAAAAATCGGGGTCATTGGTGTTGACGATGTACTTGGTATCGGGGTGCTCCGCCATAAGCTCGGCAAGCGAATCGGAGCCGACATAGGTCGAGGAGAAGCTCTTGAGCTCGCTCGTATCGCCCTTGTCCTTTTTTGTCTTCCAGTAATGACCCGCCACGCTTCCGTCTTGAACCGTATAGGTCAAATCTTCGACGCGATCCTGCTTAATGGCGTTGACCATCTCGCTCGTCGCGAGCTTTACGGTATTGCTGGAATTGGCGAAGCCGGAGCCCATGTTAAAGAAGGCGTAGCCCAGAAGCGCGCAAGCCAAAATAAAATACAGCCAGCCCGTACGCGTGGGCTTCTTGCCTCCGGGCATCCCCGGGATCTTAGGCTCCCGGGGAGTCTGGGAATTGTTATCGTTACGGTCGTCGGGCATCTTACGAATAAACCTCCGGTTTCAAAATGCCCAGATACGGAAGGTTACGATAGCGCTCGGCATAGTCGAGGCCGTAGCCCACCACAAAGGCATCGGGGCAATGGGTTCCAACATACTTGGGCGTGACGGCCGAGGTACGGTCCTCAACGTCCTTCCACAGGAAGGCGGCAACCTCCAGCGAAGCGGGCTTGCGGCTCTCGAGGTTCTTCATCAGATACTTGAGCGTCAGGCCCGAGTCCAGAATGTCCTCGACGATCAGCACGTCGCGACCGCGGATGTCGATATCCAGGTCCTTAATGATACGCACGATACCCGAAGACTTCACACCGTCGCCATAGCTCGAAACAGCCATGAAATCGATGTTGGTCGGCAGCTCGATCTTGCGCATCAGGTCGCCCATAAAGACCACGGCGCCGCGCAGGACCGCAATCAGCACCAGATCCTTACCCGCGTAGTCGCGAGTAATCTGCTCGCCTAGGCGAGAGACGATACCGTCGATATCCTCCTGCGTAAACAGAACCTTCTCGATATCCGGATGTTGAGAAGCCATGACAACCCTTTCTTGTGCTTATCGCCCACGCACCGCCGCATGGACGCGAACTACACATTCTAGCAGCGCACGGGGTATATTTACCAGCACGTGCGCCATCAGCGCGGGAATACCGTCAACGTCGCACAGAATAGCAGGCGTGGGACGCTATTCCGCATCGACCACGCGGAGCAGATATGCCACGCGCGTTGCGGCCGTGCACTTAAAACGCTCGTCCGCGCGAACTCCGGCGACCCACACCACGGCACCCCCCGGCGCCGTCCTCACCATGGGCACGCCGGCGCGCTCGGAAACGGGAATGCGAGCCTCACCTAGCAAGTCGGATACTTTCTTGCTTCGACCACTCATCCCTAACGGGCACATCACGTCTCCCGGTGCGGGACCGTCCACCCACAGGCGCGCCAATCGCGCCTCGGCAGGGATCTCGCCACGCGAGCCCGCCAGGATCCGCTCACTATCGCTGTCGGCAAAACCCAGGGCAGCCGCGTCTACCAAAGCTGTCACTTCCCCGGCAGCCGCGAGCTCACGGGCACACCGCACGATATCGCATCCCGGCTCAACGGCCATCGGTTCTGTGACCAGCATACGTCCCCCGCCCAACGGCAAACGACCGGGTACGGTAACCCAGTCCGCGACCAGGCCCTCGCGAGCCGCCGGCGCCTTAAACGCCAGCATGCCAAACTCAATGCGTGCGTCAATCCCCGCCGGAAGCGTGACCGAGCCGGCGCCCTCGGCAACGCAGGAAAGGACTCGCTCCACATGTCGCATCTCTGGACGAGCGTCCGGATCGATGCGCTTAATCGCCAGTCGCACGATGCGCCGCGCGATTACCACCTCGGCCGCAGCAAGGCGCCTGGCATCGAGCACCAGCGCGCCCGCCGCCTCCTTACGCAGGCAGCTTCGAAACGCCTGTGCCGAAAGCTGAGACAAAAACGCATCCTCATCGCCTAAGATCTCGCAGGCGGCGCCAATCGTCTTGCAGACGCTCGCGTTGCGCTGCGCCACCACCGGCATCACTCGATGACGCACGTAGTTTCGCAGATACGAGATATCCTCATTGCTCTCGTCTTCACGCCACGGCTGACCATGTACCTGTAGATAGCCCACGAGCTCGCCATGAGTTAGGTCGAGCAAGGGACGCACCACGATATTCCTCCGGCGAGGAATGCTCGATAGGCCAGCGGGCCCCGAACCCTTAATCGCGTTCATCAAAAACGTTTCCGCGCGATCCGAAGACGTGTGCGCGGTGCAGATACGAGCCGCCGTTCGCGGTGCCCCCGTCTGGGCGCAGAGCTCGCGAACATACCTCCGCGCCGCGGCATAGCGCACCTCGCGGGCCGCGGCCTCAATATTGCCCGACTCCCCATCAAAATAAGCGTGCTCCACGCACAGCGGTAAACCATATTTCACGCAGAGCTCACGCACAAAGGCCTCGTCGCCATCGGACGCCTTGCCGCGCAGATGATGGTTTACATGCAGCACATGCAGGCGCTCGCGAGCAATGGGGGCAACACCGCGTCCGTCTTGGATATCCAGCTTTGATGTGCACGCCATAAGAAGCAGTGCCGTCGAGTCCGCGCCGCCTGATACCATGAGCACGACAGGAGCAGCCTGCTGCCTCGTTCGGGTCTCATCGACTGCCCCGGGCACGGCATGGTGTCCGTAATGCTGTGATACCGTTGGCATTCGCTTCCTCCTCTATTCGTCCGCACCCATTGTATCCTTTGGAATCTTATGTCTCGTCTGCACCTTCATATCCTCGGCAGTGGCTCTAAAGGCAACTGCGCACTCGTCGAGGGGCCTCAGGGGCTCATCATGATCGACAACGGCCTGTCCCGCCGCGAGACACTTAAACGCATGGCGGAGCTTGGCCTCTCGGCAGACGACGTCGCCTCTCTTGTAATCACCCATGAGCATGGTGACCATATCAAGGGGCTCGATGTATGGTGCAAGCACTGGCATGGTCCCCTCTTTGCCAGCAGGGACACCCTTTCATGCAAAGAAAACCTCGCGCACCTGCCCGTAGAGGAATTTGACCCCGGCGACACGCTCCCCATTGCCGGCATCCACGTGCAAACCTACTCAACATCGCACGATGTCATCAATCCTGTCGGCTATCGATTTAATGCTCTCGATGATTCCATTGGGTTTGCCACCGACACCGGAGAGTTATCGAGCAAGGCCATAGGCATCCTCAAAGACTGTCGAGTTCTCGCGCTCGAAAGTAACCACGATGTAACTATGTTGCGCGAAGGAGCGTACCCCCGCTTTCTTCAGGAGCGCATCCTGTCCACAAAGGGGCACCTCTCCAACAACCAGGCCGCCGAAGCCGCGCGCGAACTTGTTACCGATCGCACCGAACAGCTCATCGCCATGCATATCAGCCAGGACAATAATCGTCCAAGCCTTACCGTCAAAAGCTATGCCAACGCGCTTGATGCAAGTCTCGATGATGAACTCGGCAGTTCTGCCACCCGTCTTCAAGGGCCACGGAAGCTCTCGATACGCCCTGCAAGCCAGTATCAACCGACAACCATTCAATAGCCCCTCAAGACAACAAAAGGGGGCTGGGAATCACTTCCCAGCCCCCTTAACTCATACTCTCGATTGAAGCAGAGCCATCGTTAGTCGATAGAGATCTTCGTGACGTTCTTCTTCTCGACAATCTTGGGAACCGTAACGGTCAGGATGCCGTCAGCATACTTAGCCGAAAGGCCCTCGCTCGAAGCGTCCTTCAGATACACGCCGCGCGTCGCACTGTACGAGCCGAACTCCTTCTGGAGGAAGTTCTTACCCTCGTTTTCGGCGCTCTCCTCGACGTTCACGCTGATGGACAGGCGACCCTCATTGAGCTCAACGTCGATGTCATCCTTGGCGACACCGGTCAGATACGCCTTGACCTCGTAGCCATCGCCCTTGTCCTCAACGTCAACGGGGAACGCCTTGGAGGCAATCGAGTTGTTTGCAAGGTCGGTCATATCATCAAACAGATCGAACAGCGAGCTAGCAGAAGGACGAACGCCAAAAACCGAACGATAAGGAACCATGCTTGCCATGTTTACCACTCCTTTTAAGGACTGCCGAGCCATCTTCTAGGTGACTGGGACTTCTTTTGACGCTCTTATATATGCCCACCCAGTGCTCATATATACATCGACTATAAAGTTTTTTGAGTCCAGTACTATAAGCATATCTAAGTGTGTATGACTCAGGTCTTAGTAAGGTTAAGGTTCTTTGAACCAGAGCTTAAATAAGAAGTATGTTCGCAGCTACAAATAACAAGGGGCTTACAATGAGCGCGTACACGTTGTTGGTAACGAGCTAAAGG
>URBS01000077.1 GCA_900546085.1 uncultured Collinsella sp. | reverse complement strand
AGCTTTAAGATGACGGTCCAAGACGCTTACGAGCTGCGCAAAAGCATTGCCTGCAAACGCGTCCACCTACTGCCCGGCAACCACGACAAAGACTGGACGCAACCTGCCGTAGCGGATGCTTTTATCGTCGAGCCGCCCATTTGTGTGCTCAAAATCGATCGGCAGAAAATCGTGCTGAGCCACTATCCCATGGTCGACTGGCAGGGCATGTCGCACGGCGGCTGGCACCTGCACGGGCATATCCACAGCTGCGGCGGCGCGTACAACAAGTTCAATCTCAGACAGGGGCTGCTGCGCTATGACGTGGGTGTGGACGCTAACAGCTACGCCCCGGTAAGTCTGGATGAGCTCAAGTTATGGTTTGCGCAGGTAGATGAGCCGGTGTGTTGCGTTAAATGGCCGTGGTGGGTCAATGCCACGGGCGACGAGCAGGTCGAGCACGACCTCGAAGCCTATAAGAGGGAAGTGGTAATCCGATGACGGTCTATGTGACGGGCGATATTCACGGTGGCATCGACATGCAAAAGCTGCGTGATTGGGATCTTGGGGATAGCCTGACGAGCGACGACTATCTCATCGTTGCTGGCGACTTTGGCTTTCCGTGGGATTTCTCTGCCGAGGAGTGTGCCGACATCGCTTGGCTGGAGTCGCGCCCCTATACCGTGCTGTTCGTCGACGGCAACCACGAACGCTACGACCATTGGGCGGAACGCCCCATGGAGTTGTGGCACGGTGGGCTGACGCAGCGCCTGTCGGATACCTCGCCCATACGGCGCCTGACGCGCGGCGAGGTTTTTGAGCTCGACGGCTCAACGGTCTTTACCATGGGCGGCGCCACGAGTGTGGACAAGGAATACCGCGTGCCATATTCCAGCTGGTGGCCGCAGGAGTTGCCGGGTGAGCGCAACTTTGAGGAAGCGCGGGCAAAGCTCGATAGCGTGGACTGGAAGGTCGACTACGTGATAACCCACACCTGTTCCACGCGCATGCTCTCGCCCACGCTCTATCCGGCACCTGGCTGGAATTACCCCGCCGTTGATCAGCTTACGGCATTTTTCGATGAGCTGGAGGACCGCTTGGACTACAAGCGCTGGTACTACGGGCATTTTCATCGGGATGCCAACCCAGCCGAGCGCCACACCGTGCTCTACGACTGCATCGTTCGCTTGGGTGACGAACTCCAGCCCTGGGATATTTCATAAGGACGGGGCGTTTGGGCTTCGTGACGAACCAAAATCGGCTTGCTAAGGGATTTACTCCCAAGCTGACTTGCGCTCGAGTAACGTTTTCGTAGCTTCAGGCATAGGGGAGTCAAGTATTTCGCAAAACGCATCGAACCCCTCTGGTGAAAGATGAGTTGTTGATACTTTGGCAATGTCGTTATCGAGGCGCTCGTCAGGGTGGGCTGCCGTCTGTTGCATGTTTGTCCTTTCATCAATAACGATGTTTTCCCGATGCGCGCGGATGACGTCCCAGCTAAAGTGCTCAGCCAGTTGCTCGGCGGTACGCGGTATGGTGTCCGGCGCGATGCCCGTTTGTCCGGCGAGCCAGCCCAGCAGCGCCTCGGGCGTGCCAAAGCGGGCACGGAGCTCGCCCAGGTCCAGATCGCGATCGCGCTTGGAAAGACGGCGGCCGTCCGGTGACATGAGCAGCGGAATGTGCGCGTAGTGCGGCGTGGGCAGTCCCAGCAGATGCTGCAGATAGATCTGGCGCGGCGTGGAGCCCAGCAGGTCGCATCCGCGTACGATCTCGGTAATACCCATGGCAGCGTCATCGACCACAACGGCCAGCTGATAGGCAAACACGCCGTCGCTGCGGCGCACCAAAAAGTCGCCGCACTCGGTAGCGAGTGCCTCGCATTGGGCCCCGTACGTGCGGTCCACGAATTCGATCACGTCGTCTGCAAGGTCATCGACGGTGGGCACGCGCAGACGAGTGGCCGGGGCGCGCAGAGCGCTGCGGCGGGCGATTTCTTTGGCAGAAAGGTTTCGGCAGGCGCCGCGGTAGATGGGCGTGCCGTCGCTGGCATGCGGCGCGCTTGCGGCGTGGAGTTCGGCGCGGGTGCAAAAGCAGGGATAGGTGAGACTGGCGTCTTGCAGCTGGCGCAAGGCGCTCTCGTACAGGTCTAGGCGATCGTGCTGGTAGTAGGGGCCTTCGTCCCACTCGAGTCCCAGCCAGGCCAGGTCGTCAATCAATTGAGCGGCAAGTTCCGGGCGCTTGCAGCGATCGTCCAGGTCCTCGATGCGCAACACGATGCTGCCGCCCTGGCTGCGGGCCGAAAGCCACGCACACAGGCAGCTGAACACGTTGCCCAGGTGCATGCGGCCCGAGGGCGACGGGGCAAAGCGGCCCACGACGGGCGTGGGAACGGAGGCGGGCTGCGTCGTTGGCGCGTCCGCGGCGGGCGTTGCTATGTTGCGTGCGTTGATGTCCATGCGGACGAGTATAGCGCGGAGCGCGATGGGGAGGCGTCGCTGTGGACCGCAAGTTGGCGGAGCCGCGCATTGTGCACGGCGGGCCTGCGGCTCAACGTTTCGATTGCCGCGCACCAACTCAACCCCCAAACGACAGAAACCCCGGCAGCTCTTCGCAACTGCCGGGGTTTCCGCGGAAAAGGGGGACATGATCCTCGAGCGAACGGCAAAGGGGCAAACCGTTTTCGCTCAACTGCTTTATGCCCTTCGACCGCAGGCTCAAACAGCGTATGCCGCGCCCACACAAAGCCGCTACACCTGTGACGGAGCTGTGAAGTGGTGTCTATCGTTGATGTAGGCCGTGCCAAAGAGTGTCCCAAATTGCCGGCAGATAAGGAACGTCCCTAAGTGCCAGACTCGGGTGGGACTTTTGTCCCATTTGACGTTCCGTTGGCCCAGATATTCGTCATGTGTGCCCGCAAACGTGGGACAATGGCGATGTTGGTTTTACAGACAAAGGATGTGCCTATGAACGCCCCCGTTGCCAATGCCTGCCGGCAGCGCCGCTTGTTTGCGCGATTCGTTTCCGTCTGCGCGTTTGTCGCGTTTGCGTTGCTGCTGCTGCCTGTCGCCGCCCACGCCGACGGCTACTCCATGACCCAAACCTATATCGGTGCCACGGTCGAGGCCGATGGATCGCTGACCGTTATCGAGGGACGCCAGTTCGATTTCGACGACGACATCAACGGCGTGTTTTGGGAGATCAATGCGGGCACCAACCAGCAGGGCGGCGCGGCGGGCGTCAATGTGTTGAGCGTCGAGGAAGACGACACCGCGTTTAACAAGGTCGACAGCGCAAACAAAGGCGACAGCGGCGTCTATACGGTTGAGCAGTCCGACGGCGGCGTAAAGATCAAGGTTTTCAGCCCCCACGAGAGCGGCGACAGCGCGATCTATTATGTGAGCTACACCATGACCGGTGCGGTTATGAATTGGGCCGATACCGCCGAGCTCTACTGGAAGTTTGTGGGCGACGGCTGGTCCGCGGATTCCGACGATGTCGAGATGGAAGTGTACTTCGCAAATGCTGCCGCCGGGACGGCGGCCATCAAGGGCGATAACTTCCGTGCATGGGGCCACGGCCCGCTGACGGGCGACGTGTCGCTCGATGTGGACGAGCCCATGGTCACCTATACCATTCCCTGCGTGCATGAGGGCGAATTCGCCGAGGCGCGCATCGCCTTCCCCAGCGATTGGGTGCCGCAGCTTGCCGCTTCGGGCGAAGAGCGCATGTCGACGATCCTGAGCGAGGAGAAGGCATGGGCCGACGAGGCTAACGCCCGCCGCGCTCACGCTCGCATGATTGCCAATGCACTTGCCGTGCTAAGTGTTGTCGCGGCGGTGGCCTTTACCGGCACAATCGTTGTGCTCAAGCTGCGCCGTCGCAAACCCAAGCCTCTTTTCCAGGACGAATATTTCCGCGATGTACCTTCGGCCGACCATCCCGCCGTGCTTTCGGCCCTCATGAGCTGGAACGAGGTGCCCGATCAGGCATATATCGCCACGCTCATGAAGCTCACCGACGACCGTGTGATCAAGCTGGAACAGGCGACCGTGACCAAGGCCAAGAAGGGTCTGTTGGGGCGCGAAAAAGAAGAGCAGACGTATCGCGTGACGGTGAGTGATGTGGGCTGGAAGTCGGCCAAGGGCATTGACCGCATGGTGCTCAAGGTCTTCTTTGCCGGTGCTAAGCCCGACGAGAACGGTGATCGCTCGCGCACGTTTGACGAGCTGCAGCACTACGTTAAGCAGCACGCTACGCCCGTGGGCGACAAACTCGAGGACTATCAGAACACCGTTAAGGGCAAGCTGGCCGATAGCGAGTACGTTGCCTCGGACGGCATTGTCGCAATGGTGTTTTGTCTGGTTCTTGGTATCCTGATCGCCTTTGTTCCCGTGGGATCCATCTTCTTTACCGACGGCGCACAGGCGAACATTATCGCCGCGGTTATCTCGGTGCCGATTGTGCTGGTGGGTATTGGCGTGGGCCTTACGTTCCGCCGCTTTACGCCGGAGGGCGCCGAGGTGGCGGCTCGATGCAAGGCGCTTAAGCATTGGCTCGAGGACTTCACGCGCCTAAAGGAAGCCGTCCCCGGCGATCTGGTCCTGTGGAATAAACTTCTGGTGATGGGTGCGGCGCTGGGCGTTTCGAAGGAAGTCCTGCGTCAGCTTGCCGAGGCCGTACCGCCTGAGGTGCGCGAGGCCGACGGTTTCTACGACAATTATCCCTGCTACTGGTGGTACTACCATCATTACGGCAACGAGTCGCCGATGGATTCATTCGATGGCGTGTATCACGAGAGCATCCGTGAGCTCGCGTCGAGCTCGGACAGCTCGGGTGGCGGCGGAGGCGGTGGCTTCTCGGGCGGCGGAGGCGGCGGCGTCGGCGGAGGCGGCGGCGGAACGTTCTAACGGTCGTAAGCTATGGGATGGGCTTTTCTCGACAGCCGTCGGGGAAAGCCCATCCCCTTTTTATGTGCCAAAATGCGCCGATCCTCCCGCTTTTGCCCGTAGTCCCCTCCATCGGAAGGGGCAGTGGGCAAAAAATGGCAAATATGAGTACTGTTGCCGAAATGGTTGCATTAATTTGCGCTTAATTACCGGACCCTAATGAGAGTATTTCTCGTTAGGGGCCACTTTTATTGAACATTTGAGGAAATACGTTAGCTCGCCCGGCTGACCGCCGTGTTTAAAAGCCTCAAAATGCCCCAAATCGCTGCTACTAAAAAGGTAACAGTACTCATATTTGATGTTTTTTGCCCACGGCTATTTGCAGACTCCCTAGGCTACTCATTGGGGACAGACTTAAATGACCAGTCGTTGGGGATCAGTCATTGGGGATAGACTTAAATGACTAGGTATGGTTGCTGGGCCTAGACGGTTAGGTCCAGCTCGTAGAGGAAGCTTTCGCGCGGCATGGCGTGGCGGCGTTCCTCGCGGTTGGCGCGGTGCGTGGCCGCGCGCTTAAAGCCGTGCAGCTCGTAAAACTTCCAAGAGCAGTTGGAGTCGGTGTACAGGTGCGCCCTTGTCGCCCCGCGCGAGGAAAGGTACGAGACCGCGGCATCGAGCAACACCGAGCCAACGCCCAGGCCGTGGACATCTCGATCAACGGCAAGCAGCGTGACCTCGTTGTCGTGCGGCAACGGGCTGCTCTCGAGCAGGCGGTTGTTGGTTCGGATGGTTGCGCGCACAAATGAGAGGTACTCGGCGCAGACATCGGGCTCCAGCTCGCGCATCTGCGATAGCAGCGCGCGTTCGGTATCCATCCAATGTTCCTTGACGGTGGCGCCGGAGTTCTGTCCCGCACGCGCGAGCGCAATGCCACGCGCCTGACCGTCGATGACGGCAACCTGCGAAAACGTCGATGACGAAAGGCAATAGGCGAGGTCGCACGCGGCTTCGAGACGGTTGTACTCATCGTTATCCGAGTTGTTGTGCCAAAGCTGCTGCAAGATCAGCGCGATGGCGTCGAAATCTTCGGTATCAAACGGTCGGTAGAGAACCCGCGAGACCATGGTGCCTCTTTCTATTGCGGATACATATCGAGCACAGTTCTACCACGCCATTGGCATCTAATTATGGTGCCCCTGTGTTCCATCAACTCACCGTGCCCGATGCCGTGTCCATCCCCTCCGCTCGCAAACTTTTTCTGCACAGCCGTGCGTTGCGGGGTGCATCGATGCGCTCGATGCGCTACATTAAATCAGTATTTTCAATGCCGCTGCGCGAGCGCTGCAGATCGACGTATCACCGACTCACAGAGCACGGCGGCGTACCAGACAGGAGGACTGCATGGGATCTGATGTGAAGATCGCACGCGCGTTGATCTCGGTTACCGATAAGACGGGCGTCGTCGATTTCGCACGGACGCTGGTTGACGACTTTGGCGTCGAGATCATCTCTACGGGCGGCACGGCTCGTGCCATCGAGGACGCGGGCGTTCCCGTAACCCCCATCGAGGAGTTTACGGGCTATCCCGAGATGATGGACGGCCGCGTCAAGACGCTGCATCCCAAGGTTCACGGCGCGCTGCTTGCCCGTCGCGATTCCGAGCAGCACATGCAGGAAGCCGCTCAGCACGGCATTAAGCTGATCGACCTGGTCGTCGTCAACCTGTACGAGTTCGAGAAGACCGTTGCCAACCCCGAGGTCACCTTTGCGGATGCCATCGAGCACATCGACATCGGTGGCCCCTCCATGCTGCGCTCTGCCGCCAAGAACGCCGCGAGCGTTACCGTCATCTCCGACCCGGCCGACTACGACGCCGTCCTTGCCGAGATGCGCGAGACCGGCGGTTGCACCACGCTTTCCACCCGTCGTCGCCTGCAGGTGAAGGTCTACCAGACTACCGCCGCCTACGACACGGCTATCTCCCGTTGGCTCGCCGCCCAGGCAAGCGACGTGGCGGACACCTCTGCCAAGCTCGAGATCTCGCTGGAGAAGGTCGACGACCTGCGCTACGGCGAGAACCCGCAGCAGAAGGCCACGGTCTATCGCTTTGCCGAGGGCTGCGAGAACACCGCGAGCTCTCAGTTCCCGCTTGTGGGCTCCGAGCAGATCCAGGGCAAGCCGCTCAGCTACAACAACTATCTGGACGCCGATGCCGCCTGGAACCTGGTCCGAGAGTTCGACGAGCCGGCCTGCGTGATCCTCAAGCATCAGAACCCCTGCGGCTCCGCCGTTGCCGAGGACATCACGGCTGCCTACGACCGCGCCTTCGCCTGCGATCCCAAGAGCGCCTTCGGTGGCATCATCGCCTGCAACCGCGAGGTACCCTATGAGCTGGTTGAGCATTTCGCCGACCAGAACAAGCAGTTCGTCGAGGTTATCATCGCCCCGAGCTACACTGCCGAGGCGCTCGAGCGCATGGCCAAGCGCCCCAACCTGCGCGTGCTGGCGACCGGCGGCGTGGACCACGGCGCCCAGGTGGAGCTGCGCTCCATCGACGGCGGCATGCTGGTGCAGGAGGTCGACCACGTGACCGAGGATCCCGCGACCTTTACGTTCCCCACCGACCGCAAGCCCACCGACGCCGAGATGGCCGAGCTCGAGTTTGCCTGGAAGGTCTGCAAGGGCGTCAAGTCCAACGCCATCCTGGTCTCTAAGGGCAAGGCCGGCATTGGCATGGGCCCCGGCCAGCCCAACCGCGTGGATTCCGCGTTGCTGGCCTGCGAGCGTGCCGAGGACTTCTGCGAGCGCGAGGGCGTGGAGAAGGGCGGCTTTGCTTGCGCAAGCGACGCGTTCTTCCCGTTCCGCGACAACGTCGACGTGCTTGCCGCGCACGGCGTGACCTGCATCATTCAGCCCGGCGGCTCCAAGCGCGACGACGAGAGCATCCAGGCCTGCAACGAGCACAATATTGCTATGGTCTTCACGGGCGCCCGCCACTTTAGGCACTAAGTTTCGCCCTGGGACAAAATAATCTCTGCAAAAGACGGCCGCTCCGTTTGGAGGGCCGTCTTTTTGGTATAAGAGGACGGAATGACTAACACGAAAGGTATGACCATGCCCCAGATTGATGATGCCGAGCTGTTTGGCAATGCCGAGGATCAGCGTGCGTACGAGGACTTTTGCGCCAATCAGGAGGCGGTCGAGAAGTTCACGCTCGACAAGCCCGCGCTTGTCTGCCGTTGGCGCATGTCCAACAAAAAGGTGCCCATGCTCAACCGTCACATCCGTGCGCTGTCCGAGCGTCTGGTGCAGGGCGAACCGCTTACCCATAACATGCTCAGCTGGGCCAAACAGCACGTTGAGTGGTCGCTTGCCGAGGGCGATTACACCGCGCACGACGGCGTGCTTATGCTGGTGATCGACATCAACGGCAACGCCGCCATGACGGTGGGGGAGTACGAGCCGCTGGCCGACACGTCGGCCAAGGCGCTGCGCGCCCGCTCCGCCGAGGCCCGCTCCGAGGCCGACGAAACCGGCGTGGCGCCCGAGCTGCTTGCTGCCGTCGACGACGGCGAGCTTGCCTTTGTGGCGCCGGCGGACGAGTGCCTGTGCGGCACGGCGACGCTCATTGAGCAGCTGGCCCAGACCAAGGGCATCCCGGTCACGCGCGTGGACATCCCCGCACAGCTCAAGGGCGCGCTGTTCCTGGTGAGTGACGAGCACGGCGTGGTTCCCGCCGCCGAGACGGACGCCGCCGAGGCCGACGCCGCCACGGTCGCTTTCTTCGCCGACGGCTACGAAAAGCTTCGTGCCCGCCGCTCCTAACCTCAAGGCGGGGTGGGCTTACTGAAGCGAGCGAGCGCGTTCGATGGCGTAGGCGAGCGACAGCTGCTCCATCTCCGGGGCGCATTTGTAGCTCAGCCCGGTGAGAGCTGTCACCTTGTCGAGGCGATATCGAATCGTGTTCGGGTGCTGGCTAGTCTGCTTGGCGGTTTGCTCGATACGTCGGTCGTTCTCGATGAATGCGGCGAGCGTGGATTCCAGTTCGCTGCCATGCTCACTGTCGTGCTCGCGTATCGGCGAGAGAATCGCCTCCGAGAACGATCGCATCTCCGGGGTTTCCGCAAAAGGCATCACGGTTCTCAGGATGCCGAGCTGCGCATAGCGGACGGGCCTCTCGGCTCGTTGACAAGATAGGCGCTGTGCATAAATCGCCTGCGAGATCGCCTGCGCCACCGCCTCGTCTCCAAACAGAATATCGCTGATGCCGAGCCCTTCCGCTCCGCCATCGATGCCGCTAGCCTCGATGAGCTCTGTGAGCGCCTGCACGATTCGCTCCACATCGAGCGTCTGCTCCGAGTCGCTTGTCGCTACGAATAGCAAACCTCCGTCATAGGGTGCCAGCATGTTGTGGCATCCGGCGAGGGTCGATTTTGCACAGAGACGTTCGATTTGCAAAAACGTACGCGGGTCGAGGGGCTCTGCAAACGATGCGAACAGGGCGACCGCTTCGTCCAGAAATGACGGGTTGAGGCCTCGGATGCGTCGGCAGATGGACTCGGGCGATACGTCTGTCCTCAGGGCATCGATCTCGCGCTGTGCGAAGTCGATGGACGCGAGCTGCTCGATATGCCGTTTGACCTCATAGATGACGCTGTCAAAGAACAGTGAGTCGTCGGTCGTGAGAAAGACCGGGTAGTGCCGCGCGTTGGCGTAACGGATGGCTTGGTCGGGAATCGGGATGTGCAGGACGTTTTTGACGATGAGACCGCTCGTTCCCTTGGCGACGAGGTATTTCACGGCTTCAGTGATGAGGTACGGGTCATCCTTCGCATAGAGGAAAGTGCTGAGGACGATTTCGTCTGAGGTGAAGTTGACGCGCTGGTACTTGTTCTTGAGGCCGGGCATGAGTTCATAATCGAGGATCCCGACGCCAGAGACGGCATGCGAGACGCCATCGCTGCCGGCGATTAGGCGGACCGACCCCTCATATTCCCGTGAGAAGTCCGAGACGGTGTATAGCATCAACATCACCTTGTGAATTAGCACAATAAGTACCGATATAAATAGGATAATCGCACATCTGCAAGCCGTTGATGCGAGAAATAGTTCAAATATCTGCTGATAGAACAAAAAATCAGATCGAAAATCGTTGTAGATTCCGATAAGAAATGATCCTTGGCGGCATCGTTACTAAACCGTACAGTGAAGCAACGTAAAGCTTTCGCTGAAAGGAGCGATGATGGGGCAGATGGTGGTGCTTTCGGCCGAGGAAGTTTCCAAGGTGCTGACGATTGAGGATGCAATCGCTGCCGTGGAGGAGGCATATCGCCAGAAGGCAACGGGCAAGGGCGTTGCGTGGACGATGGTATATGAGCAGTTCGAACCCGGCGTGGCCG
>URBS01000076.1 GCA_900546085.1 uncultured Collinsella sp. | reverse complement strand
TCGGCAGGTTTCGCTTGCACTTTAGCGTGCGACAGCGGATAATGCCGAACATTCGAGAATTCGCCAATTGTTGCTGTTAATTGATAAAGGAGGCCCCGTATGGCCATGGAATTCAAACGCAGGCTGCCGATCCCCATGGAGATCCGCGAGGAAATGCCGCTTTCTGCCGAGCTTACCGCCAAAAAGCAGGCATTTGACGCCGAGGTCGCCAAAGTCTTTACCGGCGAGGACGCACGTAAGGTGCTCATCATCGGCCCATGCTCTGCCGACCGCGAGGATTCGGTGCTTGAGTACATGAACCGCCTGGCCAAGACCGCCGAGGAGGTCAAGGACAAGCTCATCATCATTCCGCGCGTCTACACCAATAAGCCGCGTACCAAAGGCACCGGTTACAAGGGTCTTCTGCACAACCCCGACCCCGAGGCCCCCGACGACCTGCTCGAGGGCGTCAAAGCCATCCGCCATATGCACCTGCGCGTTATTGAGGAAACGGGCTTCTTCACCGCCGACGAGATGCTCTACCCCTCCAACTACCAGTACCTCGTTGACCTGCTGAGCTATGTTGCCGTGGGCGCACGCTCGGTCGAGAACCAGGAGCATCGCCTGGTGTCGAGCGGTATCGCGGTACCCGTCGGCATGAAGAACCCCACTGCTGGCTCTACCACCGTTATGCTCAACTCCATTTACGCCGCGCAGGCGCACCAGAGCTTCATCTTCCGCAACTGGGAGGTCGAGTGCGACGGCAATCCGCTCGCGCACGCCGTTATGCGTGGCTACATCGGTCTCGATGGGCGCACCTACCCCAATTACCACTACGAGCACCTGGAGCGCCTGGCCGAGCGCTATACCGAGCACGCCGGCTATGCCAATCCCGCAGCGGTCATCGACTGCAACCACGACAACTCGGGCAAGCGTCCGCTGGAGCAGTATCGCATTTGCAAAGAGGTGCTCGACAGCTGCCGCCGCAACGAGTCCATCTCCAAGCTGGTCAAGGGCTTTATGATCGAGTCCTACCTGGAGGATGGCAACCAGCCGGTCGACGGCGGCGTCTTTGGCAAGTCGATCACCGACCCGTGCCTAGGCTGGGAAAAGACCGACTACCTCATCCACGAGATCGCGGAACGTATTTAGAGTTACGGCGTTTACCAAACGCCGTAACAGCTCGACGCTGCGCGGGCCGCATTTGGACAATCTGACGTTCAACTTCAAGGGCGCGACCAGAAGGTCAGCGCCCTTTCGTTTCACGTCACCTTGTCACAAATGCGACCCGCTCGCTGTCCGTCCTCTACCTGCGGCGTTGTCTTGCTCCGGATGCGGCAGTTGGGGACGTTCCTTTCCTGCCGGCAGTCTGGGACATTCCTTAAAGTAGTCGTTGGGGACGCTCTTGTTTGACTAGTCGTTTAAGAACGTCCCCAATGACTACCCAATTGCCACCTCTCCGTCCCCGAGGTATCGGCGCTCGTCTGCCGAATGGTTGATGCGGCAACGATGTCGCCATGTCACACTCATAGGTGGCCTGACCCAACCTGGAAGGAGCCTCCATGAGCCTTGACAACGTAACCCTGCGCGCCGCCACGTTCGATGACCTGGCCGGCATCGCCGCCATCTACAACCAGCTGTGGTGCAACACGCTGCGCAACCGCGGCGACGTCGAAGCTGCCGATTTCTGCGCGCGCTTTAACATCGCCATGCAGCTGCAGCGCTCCCCCATCGCACTCGTCGCCGAGACCGAGGGCCGCATTATCGCCGCCTGCTGCATCGGCATCTTCGAAGACGGCAAACCACGCACCAATCCCACGTGGGAGCCCTGCTACAACGAGATGTTCGCCCAGGCAACCGAGATGGCAAAGACCGCCGATGCCAAACTCGAGGGCTCGCTCTTTGGCGACAGTCGCGAAAAGGCCACGGCCGATCGCTTTGCCGCCACGGGCAACGAGTATGCCCAGGGCCAGCTCAACCTGATCATCATCGTGCCCGAGTGGCAGGGCAAGGGACTCGGCCGCGAGCTCATCGACCTTGCGCGCGCCGAACTCGCCAAAGCCGGGTGCACCAAATTCTTCCTGATGAGCGACTGCAACTCCGACTGGCAGTTCTACGAGCACCTCAACATGACGCGCATCCTGGAGGATCACAGCCAAGACACCGGCGACGGCTTTATCGTCTACATGTACGGAAGCACGCTCTAAGTACCCCTTCAATCAAGGCGAGCCGGGAACCCGGCCCTTGGCCTCTGCCCAGGATTAACCCAGGGGGCCGGACCGCCCGTCCCTAAACCTGCCCGACAGCGCGATATCTCGTCGCCCGAGCGCGCCCCTCTTTAACGAGTGCGCCTTCCTCAAGCAAACCGTTGATAACCCGCAGCGTCACGTCGCGCCCAGTTCCCAGAACGTCCGAGGCATCCTGGCGCGTAAAGCCGCGGGGCCGCTCAAGGGCAAAGCGAATCAAGGTGCGAGCGTATCCACCACGTCGCTCGTCCGAGACATCCTGTAGCATCGCGGACGCCTTGCACGCAACATCAAAGCCAAGCTCCTCCACGAGCTTGGCACGCACCTCGTGGCCGCAGTCGCCATTCATCGACACGTGTCCCTCTCGCTGCGCTCGCACGGATGCAAACGCTTGCGAAACATCGGGCGGCAGCGCCCCTTCCCGCTCGAGCTGCTCATAATCGCTGTAATCCCCACGCAAGTTGGGACCGCTATTGCCACGAGGCGTCAGATAGGAATTGCGCACGGCATTGACGTTGGGCAGCGACAACCTAAACATTGCAGGGTAGGCGCAGACCTCGGGTTCCAACCCTTCCGCCTCATAGAGCGCACGGATCCCCTTGAGGCCCGTTCCAAACGCCTCAACCATCCCCAGGCGCAAAAAGAGCAGTTGCAGCTTTGGATTCCGAGCGTCCGAGCCGCCCGCAAGCGCCTCCTCGACGCTGATGTGCTGCGGCCCTCCCGCATTGGTAAATTCAAGCGCCGTACGGCTCATCTTGATAAGAGACGCCACCGAAGATTCGTAGTCGCGATGGATAAACAGGTTCAGAATTCCCTCTCGAACAGCCTCGCGGGGATAGTCGTCCTTATCTATGCGATCGAGTCTTCCCGGCACAAAGTACATACGCGTTGCGTTCGATATATTGAGGAACCGTTCGATATCCTCTATCTGCCTGAAGATCGAGCCCTCGCCATCCTGACGGTCGATAAACTCGGTATACGCATCGTCGTTGAAGAGGCCAGCGCGGACTGCAAAGGGGTTTTGGTCAGAGACCAGCAGTGCCAAATTGGTGTAAAAGCCCAGCTCATCGATAAGGCCGAGATTCTTTTGAGAGGTTTGGTCAAACGTAATCTCCGCACGCCTAAAGACCCGCTCGGCTTCAAAAAACGTCAAGCTCTGTTCATGAGAGCGCCCGGTCTCAAAATAATCGCCGTCGGTGCGCTTGATCATCGAGCGGATCTGGGCCATCTCGATGGGCACGTTGGCAGGACCCAGGCGCCGATATACCCCGGCGGGAACAAATCCCTTCGAGCACAGGCAGTACGGCTTGTAAGGACCCGCTTCCACCTCGATTTTCACCAACGCTGCGCCATCGATGTCCAATGCGGAGACCGTCGTGATTTCAGAAACGTCGGGATACACGCCATCGGTTATTGCATTAGAGCATTGAAGCATGGTGGCATCGATATCGTCCACGCCGACGATGCTGCCAAAATCGTCGATTCCGATATACAAGGTACCGCCATTCGAATTGGCAAACGCCACCACAGCTTTGAGCAGCTTAGGGGTAAATGTGCACTTGAACTCCACGGTCTCACTTTCAACAAGCTGCATGCTACCCCCCCTATCATCGACTATCGACGATTCTAGACCAACTATCGACGATAAGCAAGGCCCCCCCTGGTACCCTCGCTTAGACCCGAGCGCCCGCGTGCAATGCTGCCCGCCGCACGCAAAAGGGCCCACCAGCGTGTGCGCCAGCGGGCCCCAGGTCATATCGACACTACCCCGTGTGCCGTGCAACCGCCTCTATTTACAGCGCGCCTTGGGCTGCTGCTGGGTGATGCAGTGGATGTTGCCGCCGCCGTAGATAACCTCGCGAGTCATGATACCGATGACTTCACGGTCCGGATAAGCAGCCTGGATATCCTTGAGCGCCTGGGCGTCATTGGGATCGCCGAACTGCGGTACAAGCACTGCGCCGTTGATGGGCAGGAAGTTGAGGTAGCTCGGCTCGAAAGCATCCTCGGGGGTACGCGGCAGCACGCCCTCGACGGGGTCAATCGTGCTGGCCTCCTCTTCGGTCATATATACCGAGGTCGCAGGCATAATCACCTTGTGGATCTTAAGCTTTCGGCCACGGGCATCCGTCGTCTCGGAAAGCGTCTTATACGCCTCTTGGCACTCCTTGTAGAACTTATGGTTGGGATCATCGGTCCACATGCAGCAGACCTCGCCGGGCGCACTAAAGCATGCGACGTCGTCCACATGACCGTTCGTTTCGTACGGATCGATACCGTCCTTGATCCAGATAACCTTCTCGATACCGAGATACTCAGAAAGCTTCTCCTCAATCTGCTCCTTGGTGTACTGCGGGTTGCGATCCTCGTTGAGCAGACACATCTCGGTGGTCACGACGGTGCCTTGGCCATCACAGTTGAACGAGCCGCCCTCGAGGATGTAATCCTCGGGACGATAGCGGTTAACCTGCTCGAGCTGTGCCACCTGCAGGCCAATGGAAGCGTCCTTGTCCCACGGGAAATACAGGCCGTCAATGAAACCGCCGTAAGCATTAAAGTGGAAGTGCGAGAGTACCACGTCCCCCTTGTCGTTGACAAGAAACGCCGGGCCGGGGTCGCGGATCCAGGAGTCGTTGTACTCCATATGAATCACGCGCACGTTCTCAACGCCATCGAAAATCTCGCACACCGCAGGGAAATCCTCGGCATTGACACCAACGGTGATGGGTTGGAAGCGTGCAACGGTCTTAATAATCTCGGTAAAGACCTTTTGCGCCGGCTTGGCACCGCAGCGCCACACATCCGAACAATGCGGCCACAAAATCCAGGTGCGCTCCTGCTCCTCGTACTCGCCGGGCATGTAGAATCCGTCCTTCTTTGGCGTAGACTCGCTCTCGTAAATGGTCTTCATGTTGGCTCCTAACGATATGGACGACCCTTTGTGATGACGGCCCCATTGTGCGGCTCCGGAAGCCCACTCTCAATGGGCCTAGGGGGCCCTTTCGCCACCCAAAAGGGCACCGTTCACTGACCTAAAGTTCTAGTGGCGCGCGAGACGTGTCATACTGGCAAAGCCGCATGAAAGGACATCCATGACCAATACCACGCATACCCGCTTTAACCCCGATGAGATCCACGGGAGCCGCTGGTCCGCCCTCAACGAATGCGCCTTATGGATTCATGGCTGCGGCGACTTCGCCACGCTTCAAGCCGGGCTTCTTGATAGAGTTAATCAGGTGATATCGCACCGGGCCTCGATGTTTGATATCGCACGCGCCGGCACACACGGACAGACAGAATTCGTAAGCCCCGTTGCCCGTGGCATGGCAGAAGACCAGCTCGAGAGCTACTACGAACGCTATGCCGCCTTTGACTACACCCTTTGGAGCTTTGACGTTCACAACGTGCATGTTTATCGCGACCTGGACCTCGTGGATGTCGAGCGCCGCAACGCAACGCCCATCTATCAGGAGTGGATGAAGCCGCTCGGCATCTACTATGGCTGCACTGCCACGCTCGCGCACGGGGGCACATCCCTGGGGTCGCTCACGCTGTTTCGCGCACGAGAAGCGGGGGATTTTTCGGACGAAGAGCTCGAAGCCCTACGCCAGCTCGCGCGGCACCTGAGCCTGCGCCTGTACGGGATCCTTGCGCAGAGCACCGCACAGCAAGCTTGCGAGAATCCCTTAGAGGCGCTCATCAGCGAGCTCGAAGTCCTCCCCCGCGAGGCAGAGGTGCTCAAGATGATGCTTGCCGGCAAGACCAACCGCGAAATGGCCGAGGAGCTCTATATCTCGGAGTCGACCGTAAAAAAGCATGTCAACGCCCTCTATCACAAGCTCGGCGTCAAAAACCGCCTGGGCCTCATGGCATTGGTTCGAGAACAATCATAAGCCGGCCTCTAATTTGAAAGTAGCGCTGGCAGATTGCCTATTTGAACCTCGCTGCAAAGAACCGCCGCAGACGCCTTGGGAGCATCTGCGTTAAACAGTCGCTGTCATGTGTCGCAAGCGCGCGTTGGCTACGCGGGAAGCCCGCTCAGGCGCTTGGACTCGTGCGCGGCGAGCGCAATGGAGATGATGCCGGTAATGGCATCGGCCACCACCAGGGCGATCCACACGCCCTCGACACCCATCATGTTGCCGATGAGGTACATAAGCGGCACCGAGCAGATCACATAGCGAAGCAGGCCCGTAAACGTGGCGACACCCACCTTCTCGACCGCCTGGAAATACATCGACATGGTCATGGCAAGATAGCCCAGGGCAACAGCCAGGATGACAGTACGCGTGGCGTTGGCGGCAACCTCAACGAGCGCAGGATCGCTGCCGGCAAAGAAGGCGCACACCGGGGTGGCGGCAAGCCAGAGCGCGACGGTGACCAGCGCCAGCGTCACAACCTGGTACTTAAGCGTGCAGGAGAGCGTCTCCTTAAGGCGTGCCCAAGCCTTTGCGCCGGCGTTGAAGGCAGCGATGGGCTGCAGACCGTAGGAGAAGCACTGGGCAACCATCATGGTAATGTAGAGGATGTAGCCGTTGATCACGCCAAAGGCTGCGATGTAGAGCGAGCCCATGTCGCCGCCGAGCGAACCCAAAAGCGAGTTGGCAACGGTATTAAAGATAAAGGTCGCACCCTGGACCAGGAAGAACGGGAAGCCGATCTTGAAGATCTGGCCGCAGATGGCGAGGTCGAGCTTAAGGTCGGCCAGGCTAATCTGGAGCTGGGACTTTTTGCCCCCGATGAACCAGAAGATACCGATGGCCCAGATACCGATGGAAAGCCCGTAGTACACGCCGGCGCCCATAACGCCAAACTTGAGCACAAACGTGGAAAGCGCGAGCCAACAGATGGCGACGATGGCCGAAACGGTCATGAGGTTGGCCTGGATCTGAACCTTCTCGTCCACACGCATCACAGCGGTGATCATCTGGCCAATGACCGTGAGCGGCAGTAGCACGGCGAAGGTGCGCACGCCGGCAACGGTATCGGCCATGATGTCGGGCGTGGCGCCAAAGAATGCGCAGATGGGCTCGGTAAACACTGCCATCACCACAGCAAGCAGCACACTCACGATCGTGGTAAGCCAAAAGCCCTGGCTAAAAGCCTTGCTTGCGCCCTTGATGTCGCCGGCACCCAAAAGGTTGCCCACCACGGCGGGCACGCCGGTGCCAAACAGGTTGCCAAAGGCCAGGTTGATGTACTCGACCGACATAATGATCGAGACACAGGCCAGGCCGTGGGCACCTAGGCCCCAACCCATCACGAGGCCCTCAAGGACCACCATGATGATCTGGGCGAGCATGCCCTGGCCGGTGACGATGGTGTACTTACGCACCAGACCGGGAATCGGTTGGGAGGCGAGCTCGCGCTCCTCCTCCACGGCAGCGGTTACTTCTTCTGCCATTGTTCTCCCCTTTCCTTGAGAGAGTAGTGCTGAATGGATGTCAGGCGACTGACAACTGGCACCAAGCCGCCCAATCAAACGATGGCGCTATGCCTCAAAGACCACCTTGCCGGCGATCATCGTGAGGGCTGCGGTAGCCTCGAGCACCTCGGCCGGCTCGCAATCAAAGAGATTGCGGTCGAGCACGCAGATATCTGCCTGTTTGCCGCACGCGAGCGTGCCGATGCGGTCCTCGGCATGCATGGCGTAGGCGCTGCCATAAGTGTAGGCGCGCAGAGCCTCGGCCATGGTAATGCGCTCCTGGGGGAACCAGCCCTCAGGGTTGGAACCGTCCTCGAGCATGCGGAAGACCGCGCCGTACACCTCCTCCATGGACTCCAAGCCCACAACGGGGAAGTCACTGCCCAGGTGCACCACGGCTCCGCTGGCAAGCAGGCTATGCAGGGGCCACGAAAGCGCGGCACGCTCGGGACCCACAGCTTCGTCCTTGGCAAGGTCAGCCATATCGAGCAGCATGTGCCACGGCTGCATGCCGGGGCAGACGCCGAGCTCGGCATAACGCGGCATATCCTCGGGTTGAACCGTCTCGTTGTGCTCCATGGAGTGGCGACAATCCCGCTTGCCATGCAAGCGCTCGCCCTCCTCAAAGCAATCGAGCACAAAACGCACCGAGCGATCGCCGATTGCATGGATGCGCGTGTCAACGCCCCATTCCTGCGCCCTCAGGATGGCAGCGCGGATGCGCTCCGGCTCCTCCGCGGGCTCACCACAGGTGTCGGGTGCGTTGCTATAGGGTTCAAGCATCCAGGCGGTATGGTCGGAGCACACACCATCAAGGAACTGCTTAAAGCCGTGCCACTCCACCTGCGTACCCGGGAAGGCGTATTTCTCCTTGATCTGCTCGAGCGTCAAGGACTCGTTTTCGAACAGGTCGGTGTACAGGAACACGCGCAGCGGCAAGTCGCCCTTGGCATTAAGACCTGCCAACACCGCATACGGGTTTTCCATGCTCACAAACGTAGGATTGACCATGCCGACTGTAGTGATTCCCAGGGCATTGGCGCGCCGGGCGGTTTTTGCAAACGACGCGTCAACAACCTCGGGCGCTGGGTCGTAGACCTCGTCCATAAAGAAGACGCCGGCGTTGTTGGAAAACACGCCCGTCAGATTGCCCTCGGCATCCTTAAGGATCTTGCCACCTGCGGGATCGGGCGTCTGCGAAGTTACTCCCACCTTGTTGATGGCGCAGGTATTGGCACTAAAGGTATGCAGGTCAACCTGCTGCAGAAAAACCGGGCGGTCAGAGATGTACTCATCGATCATCGCGGCTGTGGGCATCTCGGGGACATCCCACTGGAACTGGATAATCTGGCAGCCCAGGATCCACTCGTTATCGGGATGGTCGGCCGCAAACGCCACGACACGTTCCATCGCCATCTCAAAACTGGTGCAGTCGATGAGGTTGACGGCAAAATCGGGGTCGGTCATGAACGCGCCCTGGGCAAAATGCGTGTGCGAGTCAATCAGGCCGGGCATGACGAGCTGGTCGCCAAAGTCGCGCACCTCGGTATCGGGGCCGATAAACGGTGCCAGGTGGGCATCGTCACCGCAGGCAACGATTTTATCGCCCCGCACGGCAACGCCGCCCTTAAACGGCTCGAGCCCATCGCCGGTAAAAACGGCGTTGCTCTTGATAACTACATCAGCCTTGTCCATGTGAGCCTCCTCAGGCATCTTTGGTTGCAACGCGGACGCACCGCCCGCGTGGGCACTCGGTTGGGAGCGTAGCGCTCCCGCATCGGCGCGTGCCTACAAGCCGTGCTCGGACGTCTGTCCCACGTCCGCGGCTTCGCGCTACACCCATTGATACACAGGGGCAAATCCATGCCAAGGCCAGGGACCGCAAACGGTCAGTTTAAGCAGGTTTACACGCTTTACCTGCAGGTTTATTGTCTGAGATTATTACCGCTTCATTACGCCCAACGGTATGGCCGCCCACACGGCAAGACCCGCATGCGAGGAAGAATGGGGCTAGGAGCGCCAAAAGGTATCTATGAGGTCATCTCGGTTGGAGACACCGCTTTTAACGTAGATGCGATGCAAGTGCGCCTTGACCGTGCCAGGGCTGATGACCAACTCGCTGGCGATGTTTTGGGCGTCGTTGCCCTTCAGCAGCAGCGTGAGCACCTCCTGCTCGCGCCGCGACAGCTTATGGGCATCGGCATAGATCACCACACGCGATGCGAGGTCGTCCTCAGAGCTTGCGCTCTGGGCCGCCACGTCCTCATCGGCACGCGGATGACGGGCATACACGCGCAGGATATGGCTAAACTGGCAAAAGAGTTGGACCGCGCATACCACGAGCAGCACGTTTTCGGAGATATTGCGCTCGGACAGATACCACAAAAAGAGGCTGATGACGGGGTTTTGAGAGTCGGGGCGGCAGAGCAAAATCATGTAGGTGTCCTCGGCGATTACGCAAAACGCAAGAACGAGGGCCACCTTCCAAAAGAGCTTTGAGCGGTCGAGGTCGAGTTTCTCAACACGCGTGGCTCTGTACCGGTAATGCCAGGCGGCATAGGCAAGACATCCTACATTGCCCAGGTCACGCGTGAGCCAAAAGAGATACTGCTGCATCTCTCCGGCAGCGCCGCTGCGAGGCACCAGCAGCAATTGCAAGATTGAAAACGGCACGATTCGCAAGGGCGACAAGGTGAAGTTCTTCAATACGGGAAAAGAGTATGATGCCGATGAAATAGGGGTGTTGAAAATGGATATGGTGCCTCGTAACGAACTTCGTACGGGGGATGTAGGATATATAATTTCCGGTATCAAAACTTCCAAAGAGGTGAAGGTGGGAGATACCAT
>URBS01000075.1 GCA_900546085.1 uncultured Collinsella sp. | reverse complement strand
TCTTCCGATCTTGCCAGGCAAGCCTTTGTTACCGTTTAACGTTTGCCCAGATAAAACCTGCCAAAATAAACCTGTCCCTAATTGGCAGGTTGGTAGCGGGGGCAGTAGCTGATGGCGATGGCGTCGACGCCTACGTGGGTGGCGATGGTGCAGCCGATGGGGCCGGTGCCGGCGTCTACGTAGTTCTGGCCTGCGAGCGCTTGGTTAACGAGCTCCTGCTCCTCGGCAGCACCGGTCGTGAGCACGCGCACGCTGGAGCCCGGGTGCTCGGTCAAAAATTCGAGGCAGTCAGCCATGGTGTTCGCAACGATGCGCTTGGCACCGCGGCCCTTCTTGATGGCCTTGATTTCGCCTGACTTCCACTCCGGCGAAACGGCCAGGCGAATGTTGAACATCTGCGTGAGCTGGCCGGCGAGTTTGGGCGCGCGGCCGTTCTTAACGAGGTTCTCGAGTGTGCGGGGAATCAGTAGCAGGTGTGCATCGGGCAGCGTCGCGCGGATCTGCGCCTCGGTCTCGTCCAGGCTGCGGCCGTCCTCGCGCATGGCGAGCGCGTACTCCACCAGCAGACCCTCGGCGCCCGAACCGGTGCGCGAATCGATGCAGCGCACGTCGAGCTCGTGGGTCTCGGCCGTCAGGCTGGCGTTGGCATAGCAGGCAGACCACTCGCTGCATAGCGAGATAAAGATGGCGCTATCATGGCCGTCGGCGCGCACGCGGTCAAAGAGCGCCTTGAACTCGCCGGCGCTCGGCTGCGATGTGTGCGGCAACTGCTCGGAACCAGCCATGCGGGCGATGTATTCCTCGGCGGTAATCTGCACCTGGTCGAGCAGGTCCTCGCCCTCGATAATCACATGCAGCGGAATCACGTAAATGCCGAGCTCTTGAGCACGAGCGGGGGAGATGTCCGACGTGGAGCCGGTTATGATGGCAAAAGACATAATTGCACCTTTCGTTGGGGCGCTTGCGCGCCGCCTTCTGAGAGCAAAGTGCGACAAGTATAGTAGAGTCGTTCCACATTACTAGGTTCAATTGTTGAATAGTCAACAGTTTGAAGTGTCGGTGTGGAAATCGTCAACTGGGGAAGAGAGGGTGCCAGTGGAGCAGCTGGAGATATGCAAGCGGTCGGTTGTGCTGTTTGATTTCGATGGCACGGTGGCCGATACAGGCCGGGCGGTGATGACCTCGACGCGCAAGACGCTGGCTGTGCGCGGGTTTTCGGAGGCGCAGATGGGTGATCTGCGCCGCATGATTGGGCCGCCCCTGTGGAAGAGCTTTCACGACTTTTATGGCTTCTCGCGCGAGGAGTCGCTTGTGGTGGCCGACGAGTACCGTGCCTTTTTTGATGAGCTGGGACCGGAAGAGTACCCTGTGTTCGATGGAATTTCCGAGCTGCTGGATGGGTTGGCCGCCCAGGGGCATCGCTTGGCCGTGGCGACGTCGCGCATGGAGGCAAAGTGCATCGACATGGTGGGCGAGCTGGGGCTTTCTCAGTTTAAGGCAGTGGTTGGCATGAATCCGCCGCAGGGACGCGAGACCAAGGCCGATTCGGTCCGCGATGCCCTGGCGGCGCTCGGTGCGACGGCGGACGATGCCGTGATGATCGGCGATCGCTTTAACGATGTGGAGGGCGCGCACGCAATGGGCGTGCCGTGCATCGGCATCTATTCGGGCGCGGCGGCGCCGGGTGAGCATGAGGCCGCGGGCGCCGATGCGGTGGTGCACTCGGTGGCCGAGCTTGCTAAACTTTTCGCTATATAAGTATGTGATGTGAGGGGCGGGCACGCTCGCCGCTCATTGGTAAGGAGGTCGTCCATGAATCAGGTGGAGCAGAGCGTTGCCGAGTATGTCGACGAGGTTTGGGAAGATGTCGTCGCCGATATCGAGCGTCTGGTGAGCTATCCGTCCGTGGCGGTTTCTGCCAATGCGGAGCCCGGCGCGCCGTTTGGCCGTCCAGTCCGTGACGCGCTCGATTGCGCGCTCGGCATTGCGCAAAAGCTCGGCTACCAGACGAGCGACGACGAGGGTTATGTGGGCATTGCCGATATCCCTGGCCGCGGCGACAAGCAGCTCGCGACCATTTGCCATGTGGACGTGGTGCCCGCAGGCCCCGGCTGGAACACCGACCCGTTTGCGATGGAGCGTCGCGAGGGCTGGCTGCTCGGCCGCGGCGTTATCGACGACAAGGGTCCTGCCGTGCTGTCGCTCTACGCCGGCGCCTATCTGCTCAAGCACGGTATTACCCCGCGCTACACCTTCCGCGCGCTGCTGGGCTGCGATGAGGAGGTGGGCATGTCCGACGTTCACCATTATCTGGAGAACCACGCAGACCCCGACTTTTTGTTTACACCCGATGCCGAGTTCCCGGTCTGTAATGCCGAGAAGGGCCAGTTTGGGGCGACGTTTGTGAGTTCCAAGATCGACGGCGGGCGCATTGTGTCCTGGAGCGGTGCCGAGGCGAGCAACGCCATTCCGTCGCAGTCTATCTGCGAGCTTGCGATTGCCGCCGATGAACTGCCGGCGCCCGTTGAGAATGCCGGCCGCCTGGAGATCACGGCGCTCGATAACGGGCATGCGCAGATTTTTGCCCACGGCATTGGCGGTCATGCCTCGATGCCCGAGGGAACGATCAATGCCGTCGGCCTCATCGTGGCGTATCTGCGCGAGGCCGAGGATGCGTTTGGTGCCCGTGACGAGCGCCTGCTGACGCCTGCCGAGCACGAGTTCGTCAAGTTCCTGGCCTTTGTGCATGCGGATGCCTATGGCCGCGGCCTGGGTATCGATGCGACGAACGCGGCGTTTGGCCCGCTCACGTGCAACCCCGGCGTCATCCGCGTGGTGGATGGCCACATTGAGCAGGTCATTGACGTGCGTTTCCCCGACAGCACGAGCGCCGATACCATCCGCGAGCAGCTCGAGCCACTTGTGGGCCGCTTTGGCGTGACGTATCGCGTGGATCGCGCAAAGGTGCCGTTCTCGGTCTCTGCCGACGATCCGGCTGTGAAGGCGCTTATCGATACCTATAACGAGTTTACGGGCAAGCATGTCGAGCCCTTCGCCATGGGCGGTGGCACGTACGCACGCAACTTTGCCCGCGCCGTCTCGTTTGGCCCCGAGGAGACCGGCCTGGAGCTGCCCCCATGGGGCGGCCAGATGCACGGCCCCAACGAGTGCGCCAACGAAGAGCAGCTCAAGCAGGCGCTCAAGATTTATATCGTCGCAATCCTGCGCTTGAACGAGCTGGAGCTTTAAGGTTACGCGAACGCCAGGGTGACAACCTGTCTTTCGAAGAGGACGGCATGACCAGAAGGTCTATGCCGTCCTCTTTCTGAAAATGATCCCTTGGGGACGGAGGAAAACGGATCATTTGGTGTAAAAGGCGTGCCATGCTTGTCGGCGGGTTTGTTACTCGTTTGTAAAGGCTGGGCAGAGCTTGCGGTAAGGGTCTATCAATAGCCCGTAAGAAACCGCAGTTGGCGCGGGCGCTGACCGATCGAGGCCGTATCTTTCCAAACAGCAAAGCGGGCAGGGTGCCCGCGAGTCGCATGTATGAAAGGAAGATCATGCTCGATCAGGCTTATTCTCGTCGTCAGTTCCTCGGCCTCGCTGGTGGTCTTGCCAGTATCGTCGGTCTCGGCCTCGTGGGCTGCGGCGGCTCCGGCGCATCCGACGCCGCCGACAAGGGTAGCGCCGCTGCTGCCGAGTCCGTCTCCGGCGAGGTGACCTACGACGGCGCCTCCTCGTTCCAGGCTCTCGTCGAGGCCGCTGCCGAGAAGTTCATGGACGCCAACCCGGACGTCTCCGTCTCCGGCTCGGGTAACGGTTCGGGCAAGGGCCTGACCGCCGTTGCCGCCGGCACCGTCACCATCGGTAACTCCGACGTCTTTGCCGAGACCAAGCTCGAGGCCGATCAGGTCAAGAACCTCGTCGATCACGAGGTCGCCGTCGTGGGCATGGGCCCCGTCGTCTCCAAGAACGTCAAGGTCGACGACCTGTCCCTCGAGCAGCTCAAAGGCATCTTCTCCGGCCAGATCACCAACTGGAAGGAGGTTGGCGGAGACGACGCCAAGATCGTCGTCCTCAACCGTAAGGCCGGCTCCGGCACCCGCGCCACCTTCGAGGCCGCCGTCTTTGGCGACGAGGCCGTCGATTTTAAGGGCGACGCCGAGCTCGACAAGTCCGGCGACGTCCAGACTCAGATGGGCAGCACCGACAACGCCATCTCCTATCTCGACTTCTCGCACTTCGACGACTCCAAGTTCAACGCCGTCAAGGTCGAGGGTGTCGAGCCCAAGAGCGCAAACGTCACCGACGACTCCTTCAAGATCTGGGCGACCGAGCACATGTACTGCGCAAAGGACGCCGACGAGGCCACCAAGGCCTTCCTGGAGTTCATGCTTTCCGACGACGTCCAGGGCAAGCTCGTCGAGGAGCAGGGCTTTATCCCCGTCTCTGCCATGAAGGTCGTCAAGGATGCCAGCGGCAAGGTCTCTGCTAAATAAGTAATCGCCCCGGAAAGGTTTGCAATGGCAAAACAGCTGCCAAAGCGCGACCTTGAGAACGTGGGCCTGGGCGTCACGGGCGCGTGCGTAGCGCTCGTGACGCTTGTCGTTGCCGCGCTCATCTTTATGGTCGCCCAAAAGGGCCTCTTGGCTTTTCTCAGGGATGGCGTTTCGGTTGTCGAGTTCTTCACCGGCACCAAGTGGGACCTGGCCAACACAGCCGAAAACGGTCTGCCTTACACCGGCGCCCTGCCTCTGATCGTCACCTCGTTTGCGGTCATGGTGCTCTCCACGCTCATTGCGCTGCCCTTCGCCATCGGCTCTGCCATCTTTGCGGTCGAAATCCAGCCTAAGTTTGGCTCCAAGGTCTTTCAGCCGCTTATTGAGCTTTTGACCGGCATTCCCTCGGTCGTCTTTGGCCTGATTGGCTTTCACGTGGTCGTTGGCCTTATGAAGAGCGTTTTCCACGTGAGCACGGGTCTGGGAATCTTGCCCGGCGCCATCGTGCTGGCAGTCATGATTCTGCCGACGATGACCACGCTTTCGGTCGATGGCCTGCGCGCCGTGCCCGACAGCTACCGTCAGGGCTCGCTCGCACTGGGCTACACCCGCTGGCAGACCATCTGGCACGTGGTGCTCAAGTCCGCCATGCCGTCGCTCATGACCGCGGTCATCCTTGGCATGACCCGCGCCTTTGGCGAGACGCTCGCCGTGCGCATGGTTATCGGCGGCATCGAGGCCATGCCGACGTCGCTGCTGTCGCCGGCGTCCACCATCACCACCACGCTCACCACGTCTATGGCGGTCTATGCCGAGGGCTCAGCCCAGGACGACGTTCTGTGGGCGCTCGGTCTGCTGCTGATGGGCATGAGCCTCATCTTCATCCTGATTATCCATCTCATTGGCCGCAAGGGGGCGAAGGCTCGTGGCTAGCACGCGCATCCATATCGACGAGGCGAGACTCGGGCGTGTCCAAAAACAGGACCGCATCGCCACGGGCGTGTTGACGGCGATCGTCGCCATCGTCATGCTCGTCGTCGTCTCCATGGTGGCCTACATCCTGTTCGAGGGTATCTCGACGCTGTTCCAGCCGGGCTTTCTCACGCAGCCCGCACGCGCCAACGGAACGCAGGGCGGCGTGCTCTACCAGCTGTTCGACTCGTTCTATCTGCTGCTGATCACTCTAGTCATCTCGGTGCCCATTAGCCTGGGTGGCGCGGTCTTTTTGGTTGAGTACGCGCCCGATGGGCCTATTCGCGACATCGCCTCGACCGCCATCGAGACGCTGTCCTCGCTGCCCTCCATTGTCGTAGGCATGTTCGGCTTTCTGGTGTTCTCGGTGCAGCTGGGCTGGAAGTACTCCATCATCTCCGGCGCCGTCGCGCTCACCATGTTCAACATCCCCATCCTGGTGCGCGTGATTCAGCAGGCGCTCGAGGACGTGCCGCAGGCCCAGCGCGATGCGTGCCTGGCCATGGGACTCACCCGCTGGGAGGCCACGCTGCACATTCTGATTCCCGAGGCCATGCCCGCCATCGTGACCGGCATCGTGCTTTCGGCCGGCCGTGTCTTTGGCGAGGCCGCGGCGCTGCTCTTTACCTCGGGCATGAGCTCGCCGGTGCGTCTGAACTTCTTGAGCTTTAACCTGTCGAGTCCCACCTGCGCCTGGAACGTGTTCCGCCCCGGTGAGTCGCTCGCCGTGCACATCTACAAGATTTACGGTGAGGGCAGCCCCGAGGCCCAGCAGATCGTTTGGGGCACCGCGGCGCTGCTGATGATTTGCGTGCTGCTGTTTAACGTAGTCGCCCGTATCGTGGGCAAGCAACTGGCAAGGAGGATGACGGCCGAATGAGCGAGATAAATGCGACGCCCGCAACCGATGCGGCCACGTCCGAGACCCAGGACTTTCTGTCGAGTGTGGGGGAGAGCGAGAAGCACGTGCGCGTGAGCGGCAAGGCCGTGAGCGACGAGGTCGTGCTCTCCACCAAGGACGTCAACGTGTACTATGGCGACCACCATGCGCTGCACGACACGTCGCTCGACTTCCACAAGGGTGAGATCACGGCGCTCATCGGGCCTTCGGGCTGCGGCAAGTCGACCTTTTTGCGCAGCCTCAACCTTATGAATCGCGAGATTCGCGGCTGCCGCGTGGAGGGCGAGATCAGCTACCGCGGACGCAACGTGAACACCAAGACCGAGAATACCTACGAGCTGCGCCGGTCCATTGGCATGGTGTTTCAGCAGCCCAACCCCTTCCGCAAGTCCATTCGAGACAACATCACGTTTGCGCCCAAGCGCCACGGCATCACCGACCGCGACGAGCTCGATCGCATGGTCGAGGAAAGCCTGCGCGGTGCGGCCCTGTGGGACGAGGTCAAGGACAAGCTCGACAAGAGCGCCTACGCGCTTTCGGGCGGTCAGCAGCAGCGTTTGTGCATCGCGCGCACGCTGGCACTCAACCCCGACGTAATCCTGTTTGACGAGCCCTGCTCGGCGCTCGACCCCATCTCGACGCTGGCGATCGAGGACCTCATGTCGTCGATCGTGGCCGACCGCGCCATCGTCATCGTGACGCACAACATGGAGCAGGCGTCGCGCGTTTCCAACCGCACGGCGTTTTTCTACATGGGCGATATGGTCGAGTACGACGAGACCGACGAGATTTTTCAACGGCCCAAGGATAAGCGGCTGAATGATTACCTCACCGGCATGTTCTCCTAGTCCGGGACATGCTTGAGGCCCGCGGCGGCCACGGTTGCCGCGGGGCTGATTGGAGAGGCGGGTCATCTCTTGCGGGAGATGGCCCGCCTTTTTGCGTCGCGTGCTGGTGCGCTTGCCCAAAACCACCACAAAGGTGCCTGTCCCCTTTGTGGTGGTTTTCGCTATCATGGACAACGTTGAATCTCTACGAAGGAGCAGGGCATATGGCGATTCTTTTGGGATGCGATTCCATCAGCCTAGAGTTTCCCACCAAGCATATTTTCGATAGCGTGACGCTCGGCGTGGGCGAGGGCGACCGTATTGGTATCGTCGGCAAAAACGGCGACGGCAAGTCGACGCTGCTGAGCGTGCTCGCCGGCACGTTGGAGCCCGACGACGGCCGCGTGACGCACCGCCGCGACACCACGATCGGATTGCTCGGCCAAAAGGACAATCTGGTCGATACCGACACCGTGCATCATGCCGTCGTGGGCGACACGCCCGAGTACGAGTGGGCCTCGAGCCCGCGTACACGCCAGATCCTGGCCGGTCTTATCAGCGATGTGCCCTGGGAAGGCACGGTGGGCGAGCTCTCGGGCGGCCAGCGTCGTCGCGTGGACCTCGCGCGCCTGCTGATCGGCGACTACGACGTGCTTATGCTCGACGAGCCTACCAACCACCTGGACATGCGCACCATCAACTGGCTCGCGCGTCACCTAAAAGCCCGCTGGCAGCGCGGCCAGGGCGCCATGCTCGTGGTCACGCACGACCGCTGGTTCTTGGACGAGGTCTGCACCAGCATGTGGGAGGTCCACGATGGCCAGGTCGACCCCTTCGAGGGCGGCTATTCGGCATACATCCTACAGCGCGTGGAGCGCGACCGCATGGCCGCCGTTACCGAGGAGCGTCGTCGCAACATGGCGCGCAAGGAGCTCGCGTGGCTGAGCCGCGGTGCCCAGGCGCGCTCCACCAAGCCCAAGTTTCGCGTGGATGCCGCTCGCGAGCTCATCGCCGACGTACCGCCCGTGCGTGACGAGTTGGAGCTCAAGCGTCTCGCCGTGAGCCGCCTGGGCAAGCAGGTTATCGACGTGGTCGACGTGGACGCCGGCTATGCGGATACCGATGGTGCGCCCAAGCAGGTGCTCTCTGATGTGACCTGGCTCATCGGTGCAGGCGACCGCTATGGTCTTTTGGGCGAGAACGGCGCCGGCAAGTCGACCTTGCTCGACGTGATCCAGGGCAAGATTGAACCCATGCGCGGCCGTGTGAAGATTGGCCAGACGGTGCGCTTTGGCGTGCTGTCGCAGCAGCTCGAGGAGCTGGAACCTTACATGGGCGATACGATCCGCGAGGTGCTCGGCAACTATAAGAAGTACTACGTCATCGACGGCAAGGAGACTTCGCCCGAGAAACTTTGCGAGCGCCTGGGCTTTACGACACAGCAGCTCTGGAGTCGCATCGGCGATCTTTCGGGCGGCCAGCGCCGTCGCCTGTCGCTGCTGCTGACGATCCTGGACGAGCCCAACGTGCTTATCCTGGACGAGCCCGGCAACGACCTGGATACCGACATGCTCGCGATTGTCGAGGACCTGCTCGACGGCTGGCCCGGCACGCTGATCCTGGTGACGCACGACCGCTTCTTGATGGAGCGCGTGACCGACCAGCAGTGGGCGCTGCTCGACGGCCACCTGACGCATATGCCCGGCGGCGTGGACCAGTACCTGCGCCTGTGCAACGCCACCGCCGAGGGCGAGCCCGTGGGTGCGCCGAGCGCCAAGACCGGCACGTTTGACACCGGTGCCGCGGCGGCTGCGGCCGAAAAGCCCAAGTCGAGCGGCCAGCCCAATGGCCTTTCCAACGCCGAACGCCAGAAGCTTCGCCGCGAGGTGAGCTCGCTCGAGCGCAAAATGGAGACGCAGCGCGCCCGCGTGGAGGAGGCCGAGGCCGCGATGGCTCAGGTCGACCCCACCAACTACACGGCGCTGGGCGAGCAGCAGGCAAAGATCGACGAGGCCCACGCCGCCATGGACGAGCTGGAGATGGCGTGGCTCGAGGCGAGCGAGAAGCTCGAGGGCGAGGAGTAGGCGAGGATGATCAAGGCCGCGTTTTTCGATATCGACGGCACGTTGTTGAGCTTTAAGACCCATCGGATTCCGGCGTCGGCGCAGCAGGTGCTCGACAGCTTTCATGAGCAGGGGATTGCGTGCGTGATCGCCACGGGTCGCCCGACCTACCAGATACCGGATTGGCTGCTCGATTTGGATTGGGATGCGTACATTACGCTTTCGGGCCAGCACTGCTTTGATGCCGAGGGCGTTTACCGCAGCTGCCCGATCGATCCGGACGACGTCGCAGTGATTGTGGACCAGGTGGCGCAGGGGCGCTATGACTCGCTGTGCATGCAGGGCGAGAATTCGTTTGTGAACCGCCTGTCCAAGCGCGTGGTGGCGGCTGCCGACAATGCCGGAATCTCGTATCACGAGGAGCCTTTTGAGCATGCTTTCGATGCGCCGGTTTACCAGTTCTGCGCCTTTGTGGACCCGGCCGACCAGGGCATAGTTACCGATGTCCTGTCGCATTCTACAACCACGCGCTGGTGTGACCTGTTCTGCGACATTATTCCGGTCAACGGCGGCAAGGACCTGGGCGTGGCGGCGACGCTGGAGCGCTTGGGTATCGACGCGAGCGAGGCGATTGCCTTTGGCGATGGCGAGAACGACCTGTCGATGTTTGCCGCCGTGGGCACGAGCGTGGCCATGGGCAACGCGCAAGACACGGTGAAAGCTGCGGCGACCTATGTGACGAGCGCCGTGGACGACGACGGGATCTATAACGCCGCGAAGCACTTTGGGCTGCTGTAGCTGCGGACCTGGCAGTTGGGGACGCTCCTTTTGCGCCGGCGCTTGGGGACACTCCTTGCGGGGCGTCCCCATTTTGTTTTCATCCCGCACGTTTTGTGAAACGCGGCTAACTTTTAGGCAAAGCAGTAAGACATGGGCAACTTTTGCGGTAAAGTTAGCCGTGGAAAGTATCCAAAGGCTAACTAGCAAGCATCGCGAAAGGCGGCCCATGGCCCTACGTGAATCCGGAGAAGACTATCTCGAATCGATCTACGTTCTGTCGGAACGTCAGGGCATCGTGCGCTCGATCGACGTTGCGGAGTACCTCGGCGTAACCAAGGCGAGCGTTTCCAAGGCCATGGCGACGCTGGAAAGCAACGGCTATGTCGAAATGGGCAAACGAGATGTTCATCTGACAGAGCGAGGGTTGGAGGTCGCTCGTCAAATGTGGGAGCGTCACTGCTTTTTCGTGGGGCTGCTGGAGGATGCGGGTGTTTCGGCTGAGGTCGCGTCGCAAGAGGGCTGCCACATGGAGCACTGTCTGAGCGAGGAGAGCTTCGAGAAGCTGAAGACGATGCTCGCCAGGGAAGAGACGCCGAACTCAACAACGGAATCCTAACAGGTCCCCAGTAGCGCGGAGTTCGCGCAAAGCGCGAACCAGCGAAAAGGGGATAGAGGCTTCTAGCAGAAGGGACTTTCTCCGAGTCCAAAGTAAACCTGTCGGGATGTAGCATCCTTCCAGCAGCGCCGCCCTTCCATCCCAAAGACACGCGCCT
>URBS01000074.1 GCA_900546085.1 uncultured Collinsella sp. | reverse complement strand
AAAGGGCGGAGGCGGGGCATTCCCCGCCTCTTACACCACATCTCTGCGCGCTACCTGCCGACTATGTGAAGCACGCGTATTTGCTCGTTTTGATGAAAACTAGGGTGCAGCCATAAGGCTGCGCCCTAGTTTACTGCGTGCCGGTGTGCCCAGACGGATTGCGCTGTGCCTGGCAGGCGCTCCCGCAGATGGATCGGTTATTTCGCGAATAGGTTCTTGAGGTTGAACTCGGCTTGGACGGTGCGGAGCATGAGGTCGGTGTCGTCCAAGCCCAGGTGCTGCTCGTTGGCGTCGGCGGCGAGGGTTCCACGGCGGCGCGCCCAGTTCTCGAGCGCGGCTGGGGCGGACTCGCGGGGGAGCGAGCGCACGTCGGCGTCCAGGCTGCGGCAGATCTGGCGCGAGTCGATGACGATGATCTTGCCGGCGCGGCGTGCCTCGGCGTAGCCGTCCAGGTGGATCTTGAACCAGCTGTCCTCAAAGGCGGCGTTGTGTGCCATGTACGGGTACTTCTTCATAAGCTTGAGCAGCTGCTTTTGCAGCTCTTTGTTCTCGCGGAACGGCTTTTTGCCGTCGATGTCGTCCCAAGTAATGTGATGGATGTTCGATAGCGGCACATCCTCGCCGCGGTAGATGTCGGGCAGGCCACAGTAGTGCGCCTCGGCATCGTGCGGGACGGCGTCGCTGGTGAGTTCCATGATCTCCCAGCCGACGTTGATGATATAACCGCGTTCGGGTGCACGGCCGGTGGTCTCGATGTCGATACCGAGCACGGTGCCCTGCATGGGCTTACGGGCGTAGGCCACGCCGAGCGCGTCGCGGTCGCCGCGGATCTCGCGCATGACCGACGCGGCGGTGCGCTTTTGCATCTTGCCGATGGCGGCGCAGGTGTCGGCATCGGACAGGCCGCGCGAAAGCGTCGCGGGCGTCACGTTGCGCAGGCGCGCCTCGCCGATCTGGTCGCACAGGTCGCGGTTGCGGTCGGCCAGGTCGCGCACGGTGGCAAAGTCGAAACCGGGGTCGCCCTCGGCGGTAAAGTACTCGGTTTCGAGCGCCTTGAGGGCCTCCTCGCCCTTCTGGCGCTCGGACTCCATGGCGCCGTGATCGCCATAGATAAACATGGGGATAAACGGCTGGCGCTCGTATTCGAGTGCTTGCGAAACGTTCATAGGCTGCTCCTTGGACGGGCCGCGTCGCGCGGCTCGGGGTTACTGAGTTGTGGCGAGATGATAGTTTACCATGGGCAACTATTGGCACAACGCCCGGGACAACTACAATACCCTAGTTGACCGCTAGGACTTTTACAATGTTGCCGAAAGACACGAAAGGTTCCATCCGTCATGGATTTACTGATTGATATTCTGCTCGACGCCGGCAAGGACACGCTGTCCCTGGTGCCGTTTTTGTTGGTGACGTATCTTGCCCTCGAGACGCTGGAGCATGTGGCGGGCGACCGCGTCAACGGCGCTATCAAGCGCGCGGGCGCCGCCGGCCCCGTGGTTGGCTCGTTGCTGGGCATGGTGCCGCAGTGCGGCTTTTCGGCCATGGCGGCCACGCTGTACGCCGGTCGCGTCGTGACGCTGGGCACGCTGGTTGCGGTGTTCCTCTCGACCTCAGACGAGATGCTGCCGCTGTTGCTCGCCGAGCAAGTTCCCGTGCAGACCATGGCGATGCTGCTCGCCTCGAAGGCGCTGATCGCTCTGGTCACGGGCTTTATCGTGGATGCGGCTATCCGCGGCCTTCGTCGTAATGCCCGCGCGCATGCGGCGATTCGCCGTACCGTGTTGGGGACTGCTGCCAATCCGGCTCATGTGAACTGTGCGCACGACGACCACACTGGCGGTGACATCATCGACGAGGTTGCCGAGGCGGGCGTGAGCGCCGACCATATCCACGAGTTGTGCGAGCGTGACCATTGCGGTTGTGATGAAGACGAGGACGAGCACGAACACGGACATGGCCACGATCACGAACATGAGGGCGAGCATGAACACCATCATGACCACGGTCACTCCCACTCCCACGAAGGCGCTCCTGTCCTGTCGATTATCCGCAGCGCCATCTCGCATACCGTGCAGGTATCGGCATTTATTTTCCTGGTGACGTTGATTCTGGTCGCCGTCCTCGAGGCCTTTGGCGAGTCCGCAATCGAGCAGTTCCTGCGCGGCAATGAGACGCTCGCCGTCCTGGGCTCGGCGCTTGTCGGCCTGATCCCCAACTGCTCAGCGAGCGTAGTCATTACGCAGCTGTACCTGGAAGGCGCGCTGCAGCTGGCCCCGATGCTCGCCGGCACGCTCATTTCCGCTGGCGTGGGCTACCTGGTGCTGTTCCGCACCAACCGCAGCGCTCGCGAAAACGCCCTGTTTCTGGTCATGATGTACGTCATCGGCGCCGGCTGGGGACTCGTTCTCTCCGCCTTTGGTCTCTAAGCCCAAAAATCTACCTTGGTTAGCGCAGCAGCTCGGTGAGGTTGCGTTTAAAGCGGGCGCGATCTTCGCTGGTAAATGCCGCCGGTCCGCGAGTGCGTCCGCCGGCGCGGCGCACCTTCTTTTCCTCGTGGCGAATAAACAGCTGCATGTCGATGGTCGCTTTGTCGTAGACGCGCCCGCGCACACCGATAGCTGCGGCATCGCGCCCGAGCACCATGCTTGCCAAGCCAATGTCCTGCGTCACGACCACGTCGCCCGCCTGCAGGCGTTCGACAATGGCAAAGTCGGCGCTGTCGGCGCCCACGCTCACATCGAGCGTCGTGACCCAAAAGCCGCGTCGCGCGTGCTCGGCATCGCGCGGGTCGTCGCGGCGAATGTGCCGTTCCAGGTTTTGTGTGCTGTTGCCGGCGATAATAACGGCGACGCCCGCTCGCCGCGCGCAGTCAATCGACTCGCGCGTGACCGGGCAGGCGTCTGCATCAATAAAGAGCGTTCGCGGCATCTAGTGCACCAGTTTGCCAAATTGAATAGCACGAACAATCAGCGTTACGCCAAACACCAGCAGCGCGGCGCCGCTAAAGATGACGAGCATCTTGGCCGACCACAGCGGATAGATAAACACGAACATGCCGGCGATGATGGAAAGTGCGCCGCTCAGGATGGCGAGGGCGCGGTTGGACGAAAGCTCGGACTCCAGAATGGACATGACACCTTCGACAATCCAGCCAAAGCCGGCCACGATAACCACCATCGTGGTGAGCGTCGCGGTCGAGAAGGCCTGGTTGCGCAGGATTATGACGCCGCCCAAGATAATGAGTAGGTTGGAGATGATGCTCGTCACGCGCCAGCCGGTGGGCAGCAGCGGCTCAAAAATGGCAGTGAACAGTCTGATGGCAGCAGTGATTACAAAGTAAAAACCCAGGACAGTCGTCAAAAAGACGAGGGACTTGGCAGGTGCAAAAAGCAGCGCGATACCAGCAATGAGTGCTAAGACGCCCGTGATGGCGTAGATCCAGCGTACGGCCTTGACGGCTTTGCCCGCCATGCTTTTCTCGTCAAATCCAAACTGGCTCGATTTTTGGTCATCGTTCTTAAAGATGCCCATAATGTCTCCTTTCCGTGCGGCGTAAGCCTTGATCGTCACAACCAGTATCGCCTAAAGGCGCTGGCGTATGGGTTGGGGAGGGCGAAACGTAACCCAAAGGTCCCGAATTGTTCCCGTTGTTCCCCACGTCGCGATTTTCTATTCAACAGGTGTAGAACATTGCAGCCCTGTTCGTTATTGCCTACGTTTTAGGTTAGATTTTTCTAAGGACAATTGGCTTGTATTGGGGGTCCCTATGAACGAAGCAGTTCCCGAGGCACCGTCGAGTGTCGAATCGATGGCAAAGCAAGGTTGCGAAAAGCTCGGTCTGGAAGCGTTTGATGCGCTGGTCCGTCGTGCCCGTACGTGCCGTCGCTTTGACGAGTCCATGCGCGTGCCGCGCGAGTTTTTGCTCGAGCTGGCGGAACTGGCGCACCTGGCTCCCTGCGGCGCCAATGCTCAGCGTCTGCGTTTTCACGTGGTGAGCGGTGCCGAGGATTGCGCGCGTGTATTTGACGAGCTCGCATGGGCCGGCGCACTTGAGGACTGGCCGGGTCCTGCCGAGGGTGAGCGCCCGACCGGCTACATCGCGATTCTTGCCGAGCGCGCCGTTCCGGGCAAGCCCGCCGCTCCCATTACCGAGGTCGACACGGGCATTGCCGCGCAGACGATGATGCTCGCCGCCCGCAGCGCCACGCCCGAGGTGGCAGCCTGCATGTTCAAGGCCTTTACGCCCCGTGCGATCGATGCCATGGGGCTCGATAACGACAAGTATGAGCTCAAGCTGATCATGGCCTTTGGCGTTCCGGCCGAGACACAGGTGATCGATGCGATCGATTCCAACCCCGACGGCTCCATCAATTATTGGCGCGACGAGGCGCAGGTGCACCACGTACCCAAGCGTCCGCTTGCCGACGTGCTGCTGTAGTTGTGCGTCGTTGCGGTGCAATCCGGCGGCAAAATCACCACAAAGGCTCCTGTCCCCTTTGTGGTGGTACGAGGGGAGGGTGTGTGGCAGATCTGTATTTGGTGCGGCATGGGCAGACTGAGCTCAATGTGCAGAGCATTTTGCAGGGCTGGCACGATTCGCCGCTTACGGCGCACGGGCGCGAGCAGGCGCTGACGGCGCGTACGGCGTTTGCGGCGCGTGGCGTGGCCTTTGATCATGTGTATTCCTCGCCGTTGGGCCGGGCGCGGCATACGGCCGAGCTTATCGTTGGCGAGGGCCGTTCCATTGAGCTGGTCGATGACCTGCGTGAATGGCATTTTGGCTCGCTGGAGGGCACATCAAATCGCGAGATGCCGCCGCAGCCCTGGGGCGATTATCCGGTGGCCTTTGGCGGCGAGTCGGAAGTGCAGCTTCAGTCGCGCATGGTCGCGGCGCTGTCCCGTATTATGGCCCGGCCGCAGCACGACTGCGTGCTGGCGGTTTCCCACGGCTCAGCCTGCCAGGAGTTTCTTGAGTATGTGACTGGCGGGGGAGAGCTACCCGACAACGGTGCCGTGCTTCATTTTGGCTATTGCGATGGGGCGTTTTCGCTCTTGGGTTGGTAACGAACGAAAGGACCCCTATGAATAAAGATCTGTATCTGGTCCGTCATGGACAGACGATATTCAACCTTAAGCGTATCATTCAGGGGTGGAGTGACTCGCCGCTCACACAGCTGGGCTGCGATCAGGCGGCGCGTGCCGGCATGTTCTTGCGTGCGCGCGGCATTGAGCCCGACCACGCCTACACCTCTACGCTGCACCGCACCGAACAGACCATCGCCAACCTGTGGTCGGGCATGACGTACGAGCGCCTGGACGGTCTGCGCGAGTGGTTCTTTGGCGACTTTGAGGCCGAGCGCGTGATGCTTATGCCCGAGCGCCCGTGGCGCGATTTCTATCGCCAGTTTGGCGGTGAGGGCCAGATGCAGGTGCGCGAGCGCATGGTGACGACGCTGACCGATCTTATGCGACGCCCGGACCATTCGTGCGTGCTCGCGGTGAGCCACGGGTCGGCCATCAAGGAGTTTTTGGATCACGTGAAGGGCACGGAGGCCGACGAGCGCGAGCGCGTGCCGGGCAACTGCTCGGTGCTGCATTTCGTGTTTGACGATACGACCGATACGTTTGAACTGGTTGAGATCTTTACGCAGGAAGACTACGCGCGCGAGCTGGGGCTTGAGCCGCTCGTGGCTGCCGCGGGTCCGCAGCGCGGGTAGTTTGGGCGTGGCGGTGCGGGTCGCCGACTTACTTCTCGACGCAAAAGGGGCGGAGATGCATGTACCTGCTGCATCTCCGCCCCCTGTTTGTTGAGCTGCCGATTTTTGTGCTGGGCGGTCTGGTCTTGCTAGAACCGCGCGACCTGGTGCGTGAGCAGACCTGTCGGAACTTGCGGCGCGGCGCCGCTGACCTGCGCGGCGGGGAAGAGCACGGCAACGGTAAAGTTGAACGGCTCCTTGCCGGTGTACGTTCCGGCGGCACGGGCCTCATCGGCCAGCAGCTGCGACGCCCCGGTCAGAGCGGCGGCGTAGGCGGGGTCGTCGGTCAGTGCCGGCTCCGGTGCTTGGTCGAGCATAGCGCGGATGGCCCCGACGGCGTCCTCGCGCTTGACCTCCCATACGCGATGCGTAACGCCGGTGGGGTCGGTGACGGCGTAGAGCGACGCACCCTCTTTGGCGGCGCCCAGGATGATATCCATGACGGGCGAGGCCTCGTAAGCGAGCGACACGGGACGAGGCTGAACTTTGAGTTCGGCGATCGCGTGCGCAGCGGCGGCCACGTCAGCGCTGGCATCGCCCTTGCCGCCCGCAAATACACTCGTCGGGCAAATCGCCACGACGCCCGTCACACGACCCGGCTCACCCGAGCATTCGTACACGTAATACGCCGCGCCTGGATCCTTGAGCATCAGGCCATCGGAAATGGCTCCGCGCAGAGCATCGTTGCCGTTCAGGATGCTGCCCATTGCAGGCAACGCCTCGAGCACGCGGTCCTGAGCCGGGCGGATGCAGGGAAACGGAAGTGCTTTCATGGGCGGTCCTAACGCGCGAGTCGGTTTGTTCGCGGCTTATTATGCCCCAACTTGGCTATCCGCGCCCCAGAGTGTATTGTCGGCGAGCGCGATCAGCACCTGTTGGCAGCGAACGATGTCGGCGTGGGGCACATATTCGTTGGGCTTGTGCGCGAGCGCGAGCGAGCCTGGGCCATAGCTCATGCAATTGCGGTTGCCTGTCTTGCCGGCAATGACGGCAGTGTCGGTGTAGCCGGTAAAGAAGCCGACGGCCGTGTCTGTGCCCGTCACGTCATCGGCGGCACGCTTGAGTGCAGCCAGAAGGGGAGAGCTTGGATCGCGCTCGATGGCGGGACGGTCGCCTGTCACGGTATGGCTTCCATGGCAGCCGGGGACCGCGGCTTCGGCGCCGGCGATGGCCTGCTCTACCATGCGCGTCACGGCGGCCGTATCAGTCGGCGGGGTCAAGCGCATATCGACCCAGACCTTGGCATGGTCGGGCACGACATAGGGACGGTAGCCACCCTCGATCTGTCCAAACGTGATGGTCGATGGCCCCAGCTCATCGTGTACGGGCAGCGCCATGAACGCGCGGCGTAACGCGCAGACGACCTCGGCCATGGCGGCGACGGCATCCGCGCCCTTCCAGGGCTGGCTCGCATGCGCCGTCACGCCAGCCATTTCAATCTCGAACCACGTGCGCCCCTTGTGCGCTACCTGAATCTGTCCGTCGGTGGGCTCGGTGTCCAGCACCCATTCGCGCGAGCCGACCCATTCGGCATCGATGGCCGCCTCAGAGCCGCGCATAAAGTCCTCTTCGTCGACCGAGCAGATGAGCGAAAAGCCGCGGCGGGGCAGAGCGCCATCCGCCGCCACGCGCTCGAGTGTATGGACCAGTGCGGCAATGGCGCAGGCCAGGCCACCCTTCATGTCGCAGGCCCCGCGGCCATAGAGCTTGTCGTTGCGCACAACTGCCCCAAGCGGTGCGATGTCCGCGTCCCATCCGTCGCCCAAGGTGACGGTATCCATGTGGCAGATGTAGACGAGCCGTGGCTCGTCGCTCAAACCGGGCACGGTGATCATAAGGTTGCGGCGTCCGGGGAGCACCTCGAGCTCCTCGACCTGCACGGCATCGAGCGCAGGACTATCAAGCTGCGCCAGCTGCTGCTCAATGAGCCTCTTAATGAAGTGCTCAATTTCGCCCTCATATGCGCCGGGGTCCGAGCTGTCAATCTTCACAAGGTCCTGCGCAAGTCGCCAGGCAAAGTCCTCATCAACCATATGAAACCTCACAATCAGTTTGCTTTCAAAACCGATTGTAAGCCTCCCGAGAGATTCGTGACGTGAGCGTGGCAGTATTTACCGTTCGCAGGCCGAGCCAGCGCGTTTGCCGCCCGAGCGGGTTCACAAACGACGCGGTGGGTACGTAGCCTTTATGGACGACATACTGTGCGACATATCTGCCTTTCGGTATCACCGGATACCTCCACAGGTCTTGGCGATAATGCCGAACCTGCCCGATTCTGCGGACGATCCGCGCAGGGAGCGCCTTTGCGAGCATCCGCTCGTCGCGCAATTCCTGGGCACCCCGTTACACGTTTTGGCGCAGGGCAGCTGCGGACGTAAGGGCGATCGCATTGTCAGGCATGTTTGGAACAGGGAGAGGCCGTTTGGCTCCGCGTGGCAGACAGAGTTTGGCCTCAACGTCGCGTCCCCGCTCTTTACCCTGTTAACCCTGGCTTCTTCGGTCTCAAACGAGCGCCTAATCATGTGCATGTATGAGATGTGCGGCACCTTTGCCGTGTGCAAGATTGCGCCTCAGGTAAAGACAGCACTTGTGCAGGCATATGGGGACCGGTGGGGTGACGCGCGGTCGGGCTGGGAAAACGTAAAGGATGCCTCGGGGAATCCAACGGACTTGTGGAAACGACCGCCCTTGATCGAGCTCTCTGAGCTTGCAGAGTTCGTCGATAAGATCCCGGGGCTCCGCGGTGCTAAATCGTTCACACGGGCCGCGAAATGCATTACGGGGGTGGCAGCATCGCCGCTCGAGGTCCAGGCTTCGATGCTGTTTGGCCTTACGAGGTTGCGCGGCGGCGAAGGGCTGCGCCTTACCAATAACGTCGAGATCCGTATGACGCGCAGCGCCCGCCTGATTTCGGGGCTTGATAGGCGCTACGCCGATATCTTGCTGTCAAATAAGGACGGCAGCCGAGAGTGCCTGGTTGAATGTCAGGGAAAAGCCATTCACGGATCCATAGAATCCAAGATCTCGGACTCCGATCGAACGACGGCCTTGCAAGCGATGGGATATCCCGTCGTTTTGATGACCTATGGCCAGCTGGCCGACTCCGATGCCTTCCGCGTGGTGATGGAACTCATCATGTCCTATCTCGATGCGCCGCTGAAAGACAAGACGCAGCGGCAGCAGGAGCTTGAACGGCGGCTTCGTGAGGAGGTTTTTATTGATTGGGCGGGAATGTAGTCGCGCGGGTGGAAAACGGCCGCGTGAGCTAAAGTTCTGGCTGCGAAAAGGCTTCAGTATCGCCTTGGAAGAGCTTTTAAAGTGCTACCCAGAATAAGTTATTTCGGAAAATAGACAGTCAACTTGAATTTGGCTTATAGAGGTCGATTTTTACCTACCAAAACCCCTGATAAAAACGTTTATCAAAGCGGTTGTGGGTAAGGATTTGGATATTACGGTCGATTATCCGAAATAACTCATTGTGGGTAGCACTTATAAAGCCGTCTGGAGCAACGAAATCGGCCCCCGTTTTGTGAAAACGGGGGCCGAATGGGCTTCGTGGCCTGTCTGGCAGGTTTGGCGCCGGCGCTACTTAATCACGCGCACGCGATACATCGACGGAATCTGCTTGAGCGCCTCGATGGTGCTGCTGTCCAGGTGCTCGTCGGTGTCGAACATGGTGTAGGCGTTCTCGCCAGCGGACTCGTTGGTCATACGCTGCACGTTGGCGTTGTCCTTGGCGAGAATGGCCGTGATCTGGCCGATCATGTTGGGCACGTTTGCGTGCAGGCAGGCGATGCGGCTCGCGGCGCGCGCCTTGCCCATACTGCAGGCGGGGTAGTTGACGCTGTGCGCGATGTTACCATTTTCCAGGTAATCCTTGAGCTCGCTGATGGCCATGTCGGCGCAGTTGGCCTCGGCCTCGCCGGTGCCGGCGCCCGAGTGCGTGGTGATAAACGTATTGGGCATCTTGACCGTCTTGGGCGTGGCGAAGTCGCAGCTAAACCAGCTCAGCTTGCCCTCGCGCAGGGCGGCGTCAACGGCGTCCTCGTCAATGATGGTTTCGCGCGCGTAGTTGATGAGGACAGCGTTGGGTGCCAGCAGGTTGATCTGCTCGGTGCTGATCATGCCGATGGTGTCTGCCTTGCTGGGCACGTGCACGGTGAGGTAGTCGCAGCCGCGGCACAGATCCTCGAGCGTGCCCACGCGCTGCACCTCGCGGCTCAGCACCCATGCGTGCTCGACGGAAATAAACGGATCGTAGCCGTAAACGTCCATGCCCAGATCGACGCAGGCGTTGGCGACCTTGGAGCCCACGTTGCCCAGGCCGATGACGCCGATGCGCTTGCCCTTGAGTTCGCGGCCCACAAAAGCCTTCTTGGCCTTCTCGGCATCGACCTGAATCTCGGGATCGTCGGCGTTGTCGCGCACCCAGTTCATCGACTGCACCACGCCGCGGCTCGAAAGCACCAGCATGCCCAGGACGAGCTCCTTGACGGCGTTGCTGTTGGCGCCGGGGGAGTTGAAGACGACGACGCCCTTCTTGGCGTACTCCTCGACGGGAATGTTGTTGACGCCGGCGCCGCAGCGGGCGATGGCGCGAATGCCCTCGGGCAGCTCGTAGCCGTGCAGGTCGGTGGAACGCATCAGGATGGCGTCGGCCTCCTCGGCGGTGCTCACAAACTCGTAGCCCTCGCCAAACTCGACTTCGCCGTCTTTGGTGATGTCGTCGATGGTCTTGATCTTGCGCATGGAAAACTCCTTAGCAGGTTTGTTTGAAACAAGTGGTTTGAAGTGGCTGGTCGGCCCGCGCGTTGCGGGCTAGTTAGATCGCGGACTCAAACTATGCTGCGCTTCGAAGTCCTTCATGTATGTGGCCAGTGCCTGCACGTCCTCCATGGTGACGGCGTTGTACATGCTGGCGCGCATGCCGCCCACCAGGCGATGGCCCTTGACGTTTTGAATCTGGTGCTCGGCCGCGCCTGCGACAAAGGCCGCGTCGAGCCTGGCGTCGTCGGTGCGGAAGGTGACGTTGGCGATGGAGCGGCTGCCGGCCTGCGCGGTGCCATGGAACAGCTCGCTGTGCTCGAGCAGATCGTAGAGCAGATTGGCCTTAGCCCAGTTGCGCTCGGCCATGACGGCAAGTCCGCCGGTTTGCTCAACCCAACGGAACACCTTGCCACATACG
>URBS01000073.1 GCA_900546085.1 uncultured Collinsella sp. | reverse complement strand
GATACGGCGACCACCGAGATCTACACTCTTTCCCTACAGACGCTCTTCCGATCTCCGCCGGAACAGAAGAAACCCCCGCGCGACCTTTGCGAAGCAAGGGGGAGCGCGGGGGTTTCTTCTGTTCCGGCGGCGATGCGCCGGGTTGCAAGGACGATGCGATTACAGCGCGAAGTCGCCGCCGACGAGCGTGGAGACGGGCTCCTCGTGGTAAACGGCGGAGATGGCCTGAGCGAACTCCTCGGCGACCGAGATGGTCTTGATCTTGCCGCCGACCTCGACGGGAATGGCGTCGGTGACGACGCACTCGACGATGGGGGCGTCGTTCAGGCGCTCGATGGCCGGACCGGAGAAGATGCCGTGGGTGGCGCAGACGTAGATGTCGCCAGCGCCCATAGCCTTGAGCTCCTTGACGTTGGCGCACAGGGTGCCAGCGGTGTCGATCATGTCGTCATTGATGACGCAGGTCTTGCCCTTGATGTCACCGATGATGCCCATGACCTCGGCGGCGTTGTGGCGCGGACGGCCCTTGTGGGCGATGGCCAGGTCGCAGCCGAGCATGTCGGACAGCTTCTTGGCGGCCTTGGCACGACCCACGTCGGGGGAGACGACAACCAGGTTGTCGGTGTCGAAGTTCATGGCGTTGTAGTACTGGCCAAACAGCGGCAGTGCGGACAGGTGGTTGACCGGGATATCAAAGAAGCCCTGGATCTGACCCTGGTGCAGGTCGAGGGTGATGATGCGGTCGACGCCGGCGCGCTCGAGCAGGTTGGCGACGAGGCGGGCGGTGATGGGCTCGCGCGGGCCGGCCTTGCGGTCCTGGCGGGCATAGCCGTAGTGGGTGATAACGGCGGTGATGGAGCGGGCGGATGCACGCTTGGCAGCGTCGGTGGCGATGAGCAGCTCCATGAGCATGTCGTTGACGTTGCCGCCGGCCACGGACTGAATCAGGAAGACGTCGGCGCCGCGGACAGTCTCGTCGTAGCGGGCGTAAATCTCACCATTGGCGAACTGCTTTAGCGTAAGGCCCGAAAGCTCGACCCCAAGGTACTCAGCGATCTTCTGAGCGAGGGGACGGTTGGAGGAACCGGAATACACGCGGATGGACTTGCGCATATTCTCCGACTTCTCGGGATCATTAATCGGCATTACCCTTCTCCTTTATATCGAATGCCATATAGATGCCTTGTTGCATTGTAACCGCGCGGCGGGGTTTATCGGGTCCTGATAACGTCTTTACCGTCAACGGACACGAACCGACCACTCATCCGGTCGCGCAGGTCACGATAGAAAAAAGGAGCCGTCCCCATGGAACAGCTCCTTTTGTGCTTGATAAAACGTTATACCTCGTCGTCCTCGTGCAGACGGCGGCGATAATCGGCGGCCCAGCCCTCAATATTTACCTGGCGGGCGCGGCCCAGACCGAGTGCGTCGGCCGGGACCGGCTCGGTGATGACGGAGCCGGCGGCCACGAGTGCACCGTCGCCAATCTGGGCGGGCGCGACCATCATGGTGTCGGAACCGATGAAGGCATCCTTGCCGATGACGGTCTTGTGCTTGTGGACGCCGTCGTAGTTGCAGGTGATGGAGCCCGCGCCCACGTTGACGCCGGAGCCCATGGTGGTGTCGCCGATGTAGGACAGGTGCGGAACTTTGGAGCCCTCGCCGATCGTGGACTTCTTGATCTCCACGTGCGTGCCGGCCTTGGATCCGTCGAGCATGTGGGTGCCCGGGCGCAGGTAGGCGCGCGGGCCGCAGTCGACGCCGTTCTCGATGACGGCCTCGATGGCGATGGTTTCATCGATGATGCATCCGCTGCCGACGGTGGTGTCGGTGAGGCGGCTGTTGGGGCCGAGCTGGCACTCCTCGCCCACGGTGACGTGGCCGATCAGGTGCGTCTGCGGCCACACGACGGTGTCGCGGCCGATGGTGGCGTCGGGGCCGATCCAAGCCTGCGTGGGGTCGATGAACGTGACGCCCTCGGCCATCCAGTGCTCGTTGATGCGGTCGCGCGCGATGGCGGTGAGCTGTGCGAGCTGGATGCGGCTGTTGACGCCCAGACCGTCGCGGTAGTCGTCGCAGTGGAAGATGGAGACTGCCTGGCCGTGACCCTTGAGGATTTCGAGCATGTCGGGCAGGTAGTACTCGGACTGCGCGTTGTCGTTGCCGATCTCGTTAATGTGGGCGGCGAGCTGCGCGCCGTCGAAGGCGTAGCAGCCGGCGTTGCACTCGAGTAGCTCGGCGGCCTGCTCGGGCGTGCAGTCCTTCTGCTCGATGATGCGCTCGATCTGACCATCGGCGCCCAGTTTGATGCGGCCGTAGCCAAAAGGATCGGGCGGGGTCATGGTCATGACGGTGCAGGCGAGCTCGCCGGTGGCGACGGTCTGTGCGAACTTGGCGACGGTGTCGGCGGTGATGAGCGGCAGGTCGCCGTTGAGCACGACGACGGGGCCTTGCGTGATGCCGCAGGCCTCGAGCGCGACCTTGACGGCGTGGCCGGTGCCCAGGCGCTCGGTCTGCTCGACGCACTCGACCTTGGTGGCGCTGTTGGCGTAGGCGCCATCGATGAGGGCACGCATCTCGTCGGCGTGGCTGCCGATGACGACCACGACGCGGCTGCAGCCGGCCTTGATGGTGGCGTCGACGATCCACTGAACCATGGGCTTGCCCAGGATCTTGTGCGAAACCTTGCAGTGGTTCGACTTCATGCGGGTGCCCTCGCCGGCAGCGAGGATAATTGCGGTTGCGTCCATGTGATCTCCTGTTACGTTATAGAGACGTGTGTTTGGAAACGATACACGGCGCAATATGATACCGCAGGCATATGATGAGCGCGTAACGATTGGTTTGCGGCGGTTGAGGCTTGCGCCGCCGTCGTGGCGTTTGCGCTGGTTGTGCATGGCGGCGGCGCTGCGGCGTTGGCGTTTTGCGCAAGGGGATGGGAGGTGCCCGTGGATATCATGCGAGAGAAATCGGGCAACGAGCCCGTCGCGGCATTCTCGATGTCGCATCCGGCGGTGCCGGCACTCTACATGGTGCTGACGTTGGGGCTCACTATGTTCTCGATGCAACCGGTGCTGATCGCGCTGTCGCTCGCGGGCGGGTTGGCGTATGGATTTGCGACGCGCGGGGCTGCCCGCACGTTGGGCGCGCTTCGCTGGCAGCTGCCGGTGATTTTGATCATTGCACTGGTCAACCCGCTGTTTAGTGCATCGGGCTCGACGGAGCTGTTTCATATTGGCATGCGCGTGGTGTATTTGGAGAGCATGATGTACGGCCTGTGCATGGGCGGGCTGTTTGTGGCGAGCGTGCTGTGGTTTGAGGCCGCGGCGTCGATGCTCGAATACGACAAGGTGCTTGCGCTTTTGGGCAACGCCGCGCCGGTGATCGCGCTCATGATCTCGATGTGCATGCGGCTTATCCCACAGTTTTTGCGCCGCGGCCGCACGGTGCTGGCGGTGCAGGATGCGATTGATGTACCGGGACGCGCGCCGGCTGACCCCGTGCGCTCGCGCCTGCGGGCGTCGAGCGTGTTGATGGGCTGGGGCATGGAAGATTCGCTGGAGCGCGCGGATGCCATGCGTTCGCGCGGGTGGGGTGCCGCGACGCGTCGTACGACGTATGCGCGGTATCGGCTGGGGCGCGGCGACGCTGCCGCGCTGGTTGGACTTGCGGTGTTTGGTGCCGCCGCGGTGGCGGTGGCATGGACCGCGACAACGCAGTATTCGTTTTACCCGCAGCTTTCGGTGCCCGCGCCGTGGCTGGGCTATGTCGTGTACGCTGCCTGGATGGTGCTGCCCTGCGTGTTGCATGCGATCGATGAGAAGAGGTTCGGCTGATGGCTCGGTTGGATAGGGGCCCGGTGTCGGGCGCGGCGTGCGGCCCGGATATGCCGGCGATTGAGGTGCGGAGCCTGAGCTTTGCCTACCCCGGGGCTGATGCTGCGGTGCTCGAGGGGCTCGACTGGTCTGTTCCCCAAGGTGCATTTGCGCTGCTTGTTGGCGGTACCGGATCGGGTAAGTCGACGCTGCTGTCGCTGCTCAAGCCCGAGATCGCTCCGGCGGGCGAGCGCACCGGCGATGCGCGCGTGCTGGGCGAGAACGTTGCCGACATGGACGTGCGCGCGTCTGCGGAGTGCGTGGGCTACGTGTTCCAGGATCCCGAGAACCAGATTGTGTGCGAGACCGTGTGGCACGAGATGGCGTTTGGCCTAGAGAATCTGGGTGTGTCGCGCGACGAGATGCGCCGCCGTGTTGCCGAGACCAGTTATTTCTTTGGTCTGGAGGACTGGCTTCATCGCGATACCGATACGCTTTCGGGTGGCCGCAAGCAGCTGCTGTCGCTTGCCGCCGTCCTGGCGCTGCGTCCGCGTGTGCTGCTACTCGACGAGCCCACGTCTCAGCTCGATCCCGTTGCCGAGAAGAATTTTCTGCACGCGCTGTTTCGCGTGAACCGTGAGCTGGGCTGCACGGTTGTTGTGGCTACGCATCAACCGCGGCCGATGCTCGAGTATGCGACGTGTACGTACCGGATTGAGGGCGGTCGTGTGCGCGAGGTGGCGGATATGGCTTCTTTGGGACGCCGAGAATCGCTGTTTTCCGATGACATGTTGGGGTGGGGTGCCATCCGATGTGCAAAAAACGGAGTATTCAGCAGGCGTGAGGACAATTTGGGCTCTCTGGAGCCGCCCGGGGACGTATCGAGCGCGAAAAAAAGTTCGGAATTGGACAAATCGTCCGAATTTGTGGCGCAAACGTCGCTCGAGAACGGCTCGGAAGCCTTCCCACGCACGGATGAAAGCAGAATACTCCAAAAAATGCACGGCGGATCGGCTGCCGCCCTGTCGGAAGGCTGGTTTCGCTACGATCGCGTTGGCGGCTGGGTGCTGCGCGGGCTCGATGTGACGTTTTCAGCCGGCGCGGTGCATGCGGTCGTGGGCGGAAACGGCTGCGGCAAGTCGACGATGCTCTCGGTGCTGGCCAAGACGGCTAAGCTGCAGCGTGGCCGCATGGTGCGCGGGACGGCTTCGGCGGCGCTGCTGCCGCAGAATCCCAAGGCATTGCTGGTTGCCGAAACGGTGCGCGACGAGCTGATGGAATGGGCTTCGGCCTGCGGATACGACGAGGCCGCAGCACGGGAGCAGACAGCGCGCTTGGGCCTGGTGGGCTTGGAGGCGCGTCACCCGTACGATCTTTCGGGCGGTCAGCGCCAGCTGCTTGCGTTGGCAAAGCTGCTGTTGATTGGTCCGGAGCTGCTGCTGCTTGATGAGCCCACCAAGGGTTTGGACTTGGCCAGCCGCCGCATCATCGCTCGCGCCCTGCGTGACCATGCGAATGCCGGCGGTACCGTCATCATGGCCACGCACGACCTGGACTTCGCCGAGCAAGTTGCCGACGACGTTGCCATGATGTTCGACGGCGAGATCGCCTGCATGGAGCCTCCGGCAGATTTCTTTGCCGACAACGTGTTTTATAGGGCGTGATGGGATGACGGACTGTCGTTTCTCGCGCTTGCTTGCAAAACTGGAGATCCCGCTGCTGCTGGCGGTGCCAGCCGTGATGGCTGCGGCGTTGCTGGCGGGCGTTGAGCAGGCAGCGTTGGCCATGCTTGTCGTGGTGGCGCTGGTGCTTGCGCTGTTCTTTGCGGGTTACGAGGTGTCGCGCCCGGGCCTGCGCCAGATTATGCCCACGCTGGTGTTGGCGGCGTTGGCCGCGGCGGGGCGCATCTTGTTTGGCCCCATTCCCGACTTTAAACCGGTGAGCGCCATCGCCATTATCGCGGGGGCGACGCTTGGTCGCCGCAATGGTTTTATGGTTGGCGCGCTGGCGGCGCTGACCAGCAATTTCTTTTTTGGACAGGGCATGTGGACGCCGTGGCAGATGTATGCCTGGGGTCTGGTTGGCTATGTTGGCGGCGCGCTGGCGCATGCGGGCGCGTTCGACCGTGCGGATGGAACCGTGCGCATGCCGGCGCTGATGGCGTACGGCTTTGCCTCGGGCTTGCTCTACGGCGTTGTGATCAACGCGTATGACATCATCGGTTTTGTGCAGCCGCTCACGTGGACGGGCGCCATAGCGCGTCTTGCCACCGCCGTACCGTTCGATATCACGCACGGACTCGCGACCTGCGTGTTTTTGGCCGCTCTGTACAAGCCCTGGTGTCGCCGCATCAACCGCGTCGTCGTGAAGTACGGGCTGTAGTGGTGGTTGCGCCGAGGCAAGAACCAATACTGTCTTGGTGTTATATCAAAACTATGCCGGTTTACGGGGCTAGATTGGCACAGACAGACCATACCGGCTTTTTTCGAAATGGAGTAAGCCGTTTGCCTGCGGTTTTATTATTTCGGAATTGCGTATGGTTGGGGGTTTGCGATTTAGCCCCGTAAACCGGCATAGTTTTGAAATGGCAGGTTGATATGACGGGCATCGTGGCCCTCAAGAGCCAAGCTGATCCGTTATCTTCCGTCCCCAGACGTCCTCGGGGAGTCAACTGAACCCGCCCGCTACGAAATCGGCCCATCTACTACGTTTAGCCTGATACCCCCGACCATGACCGCGTTTTATGAAAAACCGCAGGCTTTCTACCTGCGGTTTTCTTTTTGCGTTGTTCGCTGTGGTTGAGGGTAGTGGCTTAAACGTAGTAGATGGGCCGATTTCGTGGCGGGTGGGTCGCGTGGATGCCCTCGCGAGGTGAAAATGATCCGTTTTCCTCCGTCCCCGGGGGATCGTTTGGGGGTTAGAGCTCCAGGGCGAGGGTGACGGGGCAGTGGTCGCTGCCGAAGATGTCGCCGCGGATGCCGGTGTCGCGTACGTTGCCAGCGATTGCGTCGCTTACCAGGAAGTAGTCGATGCGCCAGCCTGCGTTGTTCTTGCGGGCATTAAAGCGGTAGCTCCACCAGCTGTAGACGCCCTCGACGTTCGGATTTGCCGCGCGCCAGGTATCGGTAAAGCCGGCGTTGAGCAGCTCGGTGAACTTGCCGCGCTCCTCGTCCGAAAAGCCTGCGTTGCCGCGGTTGGACTTGGGGTTCTTAAGATCGATCTCCTCGTGTGCCACGTTAAAGTCGCCGCAGGTCACCACGGACTTTCCGGTCTCGCGCTCGAGGCCTGCCAAAAAGCCGCGGTAGGCATCGTCCCAGGCCATGCGTACATCGATGCGCGCGAGCTCGTTTTGGGCGTTGGGCGTATAGACGTCGACAAACCAAAACTTGTCGAACTCGAGCGCACAGACGCGGCCCTCGGTTGCGGCTTGGGCGACGAGCTCGGCAGCCCCGCCCTCGCCGGCGTAGGGCAGCAGCGCGTCGGCGCGCAGCACGCGCAGCGGTTCCTGGCGGCTAAAGACCGCGGTGCCCGAGTAGCCCTTGCGCTCGGCGTAGCTCCAGGTTTGGTGATAGCCGGGCAGGTCGATATCGACCTGCCCCTCTTGCAGCTTGGTCTCCTGCAGCGCCAGGATGTCGACGTCGAGGTCCTGTGCGATCTGGATAAAGCTCGGGTCTTTTTTGAGCACGGCGCGCAGGCCGTTGACGTTCCACGAGGCGAAAGTGTAAGTCTGGGGCATGGTGTCCTTTCAACGGGGTTGGCAGGCTTAAGATTAACGCAACAAGAGCGGGGCGGAGTCCGCGAGTGATAGTGCGAACGCCGCCGTCCCGGAGACACGGACGGAGGACATATATGACGCAGGCAATATCGGACTCCAAACAGGCCTCCGCCGCGCTGGCGGAGCTGTTCGAAACCCATAGCCACGTGGTCTTCTTTGGCGGCGCGGGCGTTTCCACGGCAAGCGGCATTCCCGATTTCCGCAGCGTGGACGGTCTGTATCACCAGCGGTTTTCCTATCCGCCCGAGACTATGCTCTCGCACAGCTTTTACGAGGCGCATCCGGCGGAGTTTTTCGACTTCTACCGCACCAAGATGATCGCGCTTAACGCTAAGCCCAACCGCTGTCACACCAAGCTGGCCGAGCTGGAGCGTGCCGGCAAGCTCGACGCCGTGGTGACGCAAAACATCGACGGCTTGCATCAGATGGCGGGCTCGCAGCGTGTGTTTGAGCTGCACGGATCGGTCCATCGCAACATTTGCCAGTCGTGCGGCGCGGTCTACAGCGCCGAATGGATTTGCGCGCGCGAGCACGAGGGTGCCGCGGGCGTGCCCGTGTGCCCCGCGTGCGGCGGGCGCATCAAGCCCGATGTGGTGCTCTACGAGGAACCACTCGACGAGCGCGTGCTCACCGGTGCCGTTGCCGCTATCGCCGCGGCCGATGCCCTTATTGTGGGTGGGACCTCGCTCGTAGTGTATCCGGCGGCGGGCCTTACGCGTTACTTTACTGGCGATACGCTGGCCATTTGCAATTTGGCGCCCACCGACCAGGATGCAAATGCCGACCTGCTGATTTCTTGCGACATCGCGGCCGCGTTTGCGTTCTAGCCCGCGCGCGCGGATACAATAGAAAGACTGATTGCAAAGCGACCCCGCCGCCAGCGCCCGAGCGCGGCGGCGTGGGCATTTTAGGAGGATGTTCATGGCGAACGACAGCAAGACATGGCGGTGCGGAAAGTACGAGCTCAGCTTTGACCGTCCGCGCATCATGGGCGTCCTCAATGTGACGCCCGATTCGTTTAGCGATGGCGGGGAGCACTTCGATGCGGACGCAGCTATCGAGTACGGCCTGGCGATGCTCGACGCCGGCGCCGACATCATCGACGTGGGCGGCGAGTCCACGCGCCCCGGCTTTACCCCGGTCAACCCCGACGAGGAGGCGCGTCGCGTGCTGCCCGTCGTACGCGCGCTCGCCAAAGAGGGGGCCATCGTCTCGATCGATACGCGTCATGTGGCGGTTGCCAAGGCGGCCGTGCGCTGCGGCGCCTCGATTGTCAACGACGTGACCGGCTTCACCGACCCCAAGATGGTCGAGTTCGTTAAGACGAGCACCTGCGGCGTCATCGTAATGCACGCCGGCGAGGTCGCCGTACCCGCACGCACGCACGCGACGGTGCAGCTCGATACCTCGGCTGCGGCGTTTGTCGCCGAGAAGGCACGCGAAGCGGCTGCCGAGGCCGCGCGCGAGGCCGAGAAGCCGGCCCGTCGCCGTCGCGGCAAGTTGCTGGGCGAGTCCAAGGTTGAGGCCAAGCTTCCGGGCGGTGTGGTACAGCCCTCGCTGCCGTTTGGCGAACCGGAGCCCGCGCCCGAGCCTGTTGACGAGCCAGAGACGCCGACTGCCGAGCAGGCTGCCCCTGCCGCCGCTGCGCCCGAGACCGTGCCCGCCGCTACCGAAGCCGCACCAGAGCCCAGCGACCACCTGGCCGCCATGATGCGCCGCAGTGCCCGCCGTGAGGAAGCCTACGTGCCCACCTCGCAGCTCCGCCGCTTTACCCTGCCCGATTCTGCGCCCATCATGCGCCGCGTCATGGGCTTTCTGTCCGACCAGGCCCGCACGCTCATCCATGCCGGCGTGTCGCGCGACCGTATCTGCATCGATCCCGGCCCAGGCTTTGGCAAGACGGCCAACGAAGACATCGTCATCCAGCGCGAGACCGCCAAGATGGCGTCGCTGGGCTATCCGCTCATGTGCGCCGTGTCGCGCAAGCGCTTTGTGGGCGCCGTCTCGGGCGTGACCGATGCCGCCGCGCGCGATGCCGCCACGTTTGGTGTGTGCCTGGGCGCTATCCAGGCCGGTGCAAACATCGTGCGCGTGCACGACGTCACTGGCTTTGCGCAGTTCCTGAACGGTTACTGGGCCGTTGCCAAGCCGCAGCCGCGCCGCACGTTTGTGGCCGTGGGTTCCAACCTGGGGCATCGCTGCGACAACATCCGCGCTGCGCGCGACATGATTGCCGAGATCCCGCTCACCTGTGTGTCCAACTGCTCGCGCATCTACGAGAGCGAGCCGGCCTACGAGACGCGCCAGGACGCGTTTGCCAACGCCGTCATCGAGATCAAGACCGAGCTGGCTCCGCTGGTGCTGCTTGACGAGCTCATGAAGATCGAGGCCGAGCTGGGCCGCGACCGTTCCAAGAAGGCCAAGGTCAACGGCCCGCGCACCATCGATCTGGACCTGCTGTGGATGGACGGCGAGACCCACGGCGGCAAGAAGCTGCGCCTGCCGCATCCGCTGATCGGCGAGCGCGACTTTGTGCTGGTGCCGCTCGAGGATCTGATGCACGATCCGGCGCGGTTCTTCCGCTACAACGGCGTCGAGGTCAAGGAGCCCGAGGACCGCGTGGGCCATATCGTGGGCGAATTGGGGCGTATGTAGATGATCGAGATGAACGCTGTAGCCGCCGGTACCGAGCTCGACGCGGCGCGTGACGCGGGCCGCGAGGGTGCGTCCGCGGGCTGGTGCGCGTGGAGCGCGGGCGATGCATCGCTGACGTTTTCGCTGGTCGTGCGCCCCGATGTGAACATGCACGCCTTCCACGGCCTGCCATTTGTAGCTGCAATGGGCATGATGGACGCGCTCGCGGGCACGGCCGCAACGCCGGGCCTGGGGCTTGCCGGCAAAGTGGGCATCCAGTGGCCGAGTGACATCGTGTGCGGCGCGCCTGCGTTTGAGACGTCGCTCGCGCGCGTCGCCGTCAACGGCGGTGCCGGTGCCGCGGGCATGTTTGCCGCGGTGACGGTGGATGTTGAGCGTGCGGCGCTGGGCGAGCTCGGCGTGGATATGGGCGATGAGGTACTGGTCGAGGCACTGGCCGCGGCGGTGCTCGCTCGCGTGGACGCCTGGGCGGTTGCCGCCAACACGCCGCAGGGCGCTGCCGGCCCGCTGGCCCCGGTGCTGGGTGAGTACTTCGATATGGTGCCGCTGCTGGGTCGTCAGGTCGCGGCGGTGTCGCCCAACGGCCTGCCGCTCGCGGTCGGCGTGTTTGCGGGCCTGGACATCTGGGGCCGCGCGACCATTAAGACCGACGCCAGCGAGCAAGAGTTTCCGCCCGAGGCCGTGCGCATTCGCGGTCTGTAGCGCGAGGCGCCCGCACTCAAAGATAACGATGGCAACAAGACCCTCCTCGGCTGTGACGTGAACTGCCTCCCATTTCTTGGACATGAGAAATGGGAGGCTTTCTTTATGCGCGT
>URBS01000072.1 GCA_900546085.1 uncultured Collinsella sp. | reverse complement strand
GCATTCGCCAGGGTCGCGGCTCCGGCTCCTCAAAGAAGGAAGCCGAGGGAGCCGCTGCACTCGAGGCACTTGACCGCATGGGCTATACCACCAACGGCGTGATTCTCAACAAGAAGCCTGTTTAAGCGAGGAACCGTGTATCTCAAGTCCCTCACGCTCAAAGGGTTCAAGTCGTTTGCCGACCGCGCCCATATGACGTTTGAGCCGGGCCTGACCGTCATCGTCGGTCCCAACGGCTCGGGAAAATCGAACATCTCCGACTCCATCCTGTGGGTTCTGGGCGAGCAGAGCGCCAAGCAGCTGCGCGGCCAGGCCATGGAGGATGTCATCTTCTCGGGCTCGTCGGCTCGCAAGCCGGTGGGTGTCGCCGAGGTCACGCTGGTGCTCGATAACTCGGACCATGTGTTACCCGTCGATTTTGACGAGGTCGCCATCACCCGTCGCATGTATCGCTCGGGCGAAAGCGAGTACCTCATCAACTCGAGTCCGTGCCGCCTGATGGACATTCAGGACATCCTGCACGATTCGGGTCTGGGTAAGGATACGCATTCCATCATCAGCCAGGGCAAGCTCGACGCCATTTTGCAGAGCCGCCCCGAGGAGCGCCGTGCCCTCATCGAGGAGGCTGCCGGCATCTCCAAGCACAAGCGCCGCAAGGAGCGTGCGCTCAAAAAGATTAAGTCGATGGACGAGCACCTGACGCGTGCCCGCGACATCAATAAGGAAATCGCCCGTCAGCTGCGACCCCTGGAGCGTCAGGTCGATCGCGCGCGCAAGTATAAAGAGCTGTCCTCGCGCGCGAACGAGCTTACGCAGATGCTAGCCGTCGACGAGCTGCGTTCGCTGCAGTCGCAGTGGAACGACCTGGAGAGCCGCTCCAAGGAAGGTGCCGCCGAGCTGGAGCTTGCGCAGTACCGCTTGGGCGAAAAGGAACGCGAGCTCGAGAAGCTCCAGGTCATGCTCGAGGAAAAGGGCCTGTTTGTGGGCGATCTGGGCGAGCAGCGCCGCCATATGCAAGACGTGGTCGGCCGCATTAACTCCGATATGCGCCTGCTCGAGGAAAAGGGCCACAACATGGTGTCGCGCCTGTCCGACATGCGCGGCCAGATCTCGAGCTCCGAGCATCAGCGTCGTCGCGTGGTAGAGGAGCTCGAGGACGCGCGTGCGCAGCTTGAGGAAGTGACCGGCGCGCACATGCAGGCCCAGGAGGACGTTGACGCCGCTGGTCCTGCCGCCGCTCAGCTCCACGAGCGGCGCGTGGCGCTCGACAATCAGATTTCGCAGCTTACGCGTGAGCAACGCGATGTGCAGCGTGTGGCCGATAACGCGGCGCTCGAACTCGCCAAGGTGAAGGACTCGCTGAGCAACGCCGAGGTCGAGGACAACATGTACGCCTCACGCCTGGAGCAGATCGACGAGCAGCTCGAGGAAGTCACGGCCTCACTCGAGAGCCGTCGCGACCGCGCTGAGGAGCTCGACAGTGCACTTGATCAGGCCCGTCAAGCCCAGATTGATGCTCGCGAGGCTACCGAGGTCGCCCGTGCAGCCCTTAAGGACCTGCGTGCCCGCGAGAGCGAGGCGCGCAACAAACTGTCCGAGGTGCGCTCGGAGCTTGCCAGCCAAAAGAAGCTCGATGCCCGCATGGCTGACAGCTCGCCGCTGGTGAGCCGTCTGATGGGTGCGCTGGGCGACGATGTCTCGGGTCGTCTGGGCGACGTGCTCGAGGCCCCGCGTGAGCTTGAGGGCCTGGTTGAGCAATTGCTCGCCGGCGATATCGATGCGCTGCTGTTCGACGATGCGTCCGCGCTTGAGCGTGCCGGTCGTGCCGCTCTGGACCAGAAGAAGGCCTCGGGCGAGGCGCTGCTGGTCGCGCGCGGTGTGAGCGCCTCTGCTGCCGCTAAGGGCGCTGCCGGTTCCCGCCTGGTCGATCGCCTGTCCGTGCGTGCGGGCTACGGTCCGGTCGTCGAGGCACTGCTCGGCGGCTATTACGTTGTCGATGACTTGGCTGCCGCACTGGCCGCGCCCGTCGTTGACGGTGTGACCTACGTGACGCCCGATGGCGCCCGCGTGAGCTGTGGTGGCCTGGTGCGTGTGGGGCTCGATGCCGGCGAGGCTTCGGGTGCCTTGGAGCGCAAGCGCCGCATCCGTGAGCTCGAGGGCTTGGAGCCCGATCTGGCTGCCGTGTTTGAGCATGTTTCTGATCAGGTCGTCGAGGCCAATGCGGCCGTTGAGGAAGCGCGTGCCGCTGAGGGCGATGCCGCCGGCGAGATCGCCCGTCTTGAGGGCGAGCGTCGCTCCCTGTTGTCCGAGATCGGCCGTCTGGAGCAAAGCGCCAACAATGGCGAAGTCGAGCGCGTGCGTATTTCCAAGCGCCGCGAGCAGGCTGCCGAGGCCGTTCGTGCCGCACGCCCGCGCGTGGATGAACTTACCCGTTCGCGTGACGAGGCCCGTGCGCAGGCGAGCGACTTAGGCTTGCAGATTGCCGAGGCCAATGACGAGCTCGACCGCGTGCGCCGTGACGATTCCGAGGCCGCCGGTAAGCTCGCCGACGCTAAGGTACGCCTGGCTCAGACGAGCGAGCGCCTGCGTTCGCTGAAGGGCCGCGTGCCCGATCTTGAGCATCGTCTGGAGGGTATCGACCGTCGTATCCGCGGGACGCGTCAGGCCTCGCGCTCGCTCGAGCTGCTGCGCCTTCGCGTCGATCCCATGCACGAGCGCTATTCCGCCCTGTTGGAGCGCGCCTCGGACTGGGCTGCGCGCCTGCGCGATCAGGCAACGCTTGAGGAGGCGGACTCGGCTTCGCTTAAGAAGACCATCGAGGACGCCAAGACCGAGGTCGCCCGCGCCAAAGAGCGGGTCGATGTTGCCGCCACAGCGCAAAATGAGTTCAAGGTGGCGCGCGGCAAGCTCGAGGTGCAGGTCGAGGCTGCCATCAAGGCCATCACCGCCGATGGCACCACGGTGCTTGAGGAAGCGCTCATGCTGCCGGCGCCCACCGATCGCGACGCCGCCGAGCGCGAGCTTAATCAACTCGCGCGCCAGATCAACAACCTGGGCCCCGTGAACCAGGTTGCCATGGAGGAGTACGAGCAGCTCAAGCGCCGCGCCGATTACATCGAGGAGCAGCTGACCGATCTTGAGAGCGCGCGCAAGGCGCTCACCAAGATCACGGTGGCCATTGATCGCAAGATGCGCAAGGCGTTTCTGGTGACGTTTGAGAAGGTCGACGCGAACTTCCGCGAGATCTTCGCCATGCTGTTCCCGGGTGGCCAGGCTCATCTTGAGATGACCGATCCCGAGCATCCTGCCGAGACGGGCATTGAGGTTGTGGCGCAGCCGCGCGGCAAGCGCATTACCAAGATGATGCTCATGTCGGGTGGCGAGAAGAGTCTGACGGCGCTCGCCCTGCTCTTTGCCGTGTACCGCACGCGCACGGTGCCGTTCTATGTGCTGGACGAGGTCGAGGCGGCGCTTGATGACGCCAACCTGTCCAAGCTCATCGGAGCCCTCGATGTGCTGCGTTCCGATACACAGCTCTTGGTCATTTCGCATCAGCGCCGTACTATGGAGGACGCTGACGTTCTCTATGGCGTCTCGATGCAAGCCGACGGCGTCAGCCGCGTCGTCTCGCAAAAACTCGATCGCGAAACCGGAAAGGTCGTGAATGCATAATGGGATTCTTTGACGCTCTCTCGCGCGGACTTGAGCGCAGCCGCGAGGCCCTCAACGAGGTCTTCTACTTTGGCGGCGAGGTCGACGAGGACTTTTGGGAGGACCTTGAGGACACCCTCGTCATGGGTGACATGGGTGCCGAGGTCGCTATTCAGGTCTCCGATGACCTGCGCGAGACGGCCGCCAAGAAAAACCTCAAGACCGCTCCGCAGCTCCGTCGCGCCCTGGCCGAGCAGCTTGAGCAGCACTTTGTGCCCATCGAGCGCGATCCGTTCTCCGATACGCCGAGCTGCGTGCTGTTTGTGGGCATCAACGGCGCCGGCAAGACCACAACGGTCGGCAAGATTGCGAGCGCCATGGCTGCCCGCGGCAAGAACGTGGTGATCGGTTCTGCCGATACCTTCCGCGCCGCCGCCATCGAGCAGCTCGATGTGTGGGGCCAGCGTGCCGGCGTGCCCGTCATCAAGCGCGATCGCGGTTCCGACCCGGCGAGCGTGTGCTACGACGTGCTCGACGAGGCCGACAGGCGCGGCAGCGACCTGGTGCTGATCGACACCGCCGGTCGTCTGCACACAAGCCCCGAACTCATGCGCGAGCTTGCCAAGGTGGTTAACGTGACGCGTAAGCGCGCCGCCAATATGGCCGCCGGCCCCATGCCCGTCTCGGTCGTGCTCGTGATCGATGCCGCCACCGGCCAGAACGGTCTGAACCAGGCGCTCGAGTTTAACGAGGCGCTGGGCCTGGACGGTATTATCATGACCAAGCTCGACGGCACGGCAAAAGGCGGTATCGCCATGGCCGTGGCTGAGAAGCTCAAGCTCCCGATCCTGCGCATTGGCGTGGGCGAGCAGGTCGATGACCTGCAGGAGTTCAATGCCAAAGATTTCTGCCGCGCCCTGGTGGGCGAGTCCAATTAAGGAGTAACCAGTGTTTGATTCTCTGAGCGATCGCCTCAACGACACATTTGACCGCCTGCGCGGCAAGGGTAAGCTGACCGAGGCCGATATCACCTCGGCCATGCGCGACATTCGCATGGCGCTGCTCGAGGCCGACGTTAACTTTAAGGTCGTCAAGGAGTTCGTTGCTAAGACCAAGGAGCGCTGCATGACCGCCGAGGTCATGGAGTCGCTGTCGCCGGCGCAAAACGTCGTCAAGATCGTGCTCGACGAGCTCACCGAGATGCTTGGCTCAACCGAGAGCAAGCTCGTTTTTAGCAACCGCATTCCTAATGTCATCATGCTCGTGGGCCTGCAGGGCTCCGGTAAGACCACGGCTGCCGTAAAGCTTGCCTACCTGCTCAAGAAGCAGGGCCGCTCGCCGCTGCTCGCCGCGTGCGACGTCTACCGTCCCGCTGCTGCCGACCAGCTTGCCACGCTCGGTGGCGAGATCGGCGTGCCGGTCTTCCGCGGTGACGGCGAGCATCCGGTCGACATCGCCAAGGGCGCCATCCAGGAGGCCGTCGACCACCTGCGTGACGTGGTCATCGTCGATACCGCCGGCCGCCTGCAGATCGACGAGCAGATGATGCAGGAGGCCGTCGACATCAAGAAGGCCGTCAAGCCCGACCAGGTGCTGATGGTCGTCGACGCCATGACCGGCCAGGATATCGTCAACGTGGTCTCGACGTTTGCTGAGCGCACCGACTTTGATGGTGTGATTATCTCCAAGCTCGACGGTGACGCCCGTGGCGGTGGCGCGCTTTCGGTGCGTCAGGTGACCGGCAAGCCCATCAAGTTTGTGAGCATGGGCGAGAAACCCGATTCGCTTGAGCCGTTCTATCCCGATCGCATGGCCAAGCGAATCTTGGGCATGGGCGACGTTGTCGGCATCATCGAGAAGGCCCAGGAGGCCGCCGATGCCGAACAGCTCGAGGCTGCCGAGCGCATGCTGCGCGAGGGCTTTACCATGAACGACATGCTCGACCAGATGAAAGCCGTCAAAAAGATGGGCGGCATGAAGGGTATCCTGGGCATGCTCCCCGGTGGCCAGCGCGCGCTCAACCAGATGGGCGGTAACCTGGACGAGGGCATCTTCGACAAGAACGAGGCCATCATCATGTCGATGACCAAGGAGGAGCGTCTGCGTCCCTCCATCATCAACGGCCAGCGCCGCGCGCGTATCGCCAAGGGCGCCGGTGTGACCCCCACCGAGGTCAATAGCCTTATGAAGCAGTGGGGCGAGATGAACAAGATGATGGGCCGCATGCGCACGATGGCCAATCAGGCACAGGCCGGCGGCAAGAAGGGCAAAAAGGGCAAGAAGGGCAAGAAGATGCGCATGCCCAATATTCCCGGTCTGGATGCCATGGGCTTGGGCGGCATGGGCGGCCTGGGAACGGGTGGTCCTAAGTCCGATATGGACCTGCTGCGCCAGATGGAAGCGCAGATGCGCAATAAGAAATAGGGCTGTAATTCCAGCTTGATATGGCAAAGGCCACTCGGAAGCTACCGGGTGGCCTTTGTTGTTGGCTTTGATAGTTGGGCTGCGTTCAGCGTCGCGCCCCGAGCTCGCGGTGCAGTGCCGTTAGTGGCAGCCGCAGCCCTCGTGGCCCTCGTGCTCGTGATGGCCGTGGCAGCTGCAGGACTCGCCATGTTCGTGGGCGTGGTCGTGGTCATGGCCGTGGCAGCCGCACGTGGCCTCGCCGTTCTGTGCGAGCGTTCCGGCGATAAGGGCCTCGACACAAGCGTCGCAGCTGCCCTGAGCTCCTGCGTACACCGTGATGCCGGCTTGGGCAAGCGCGTTGATGGCGCCACCGCCGATGCCGCCGCAGATGAGCGTGTCCACGCCACCGTTGGCGAGCAGGCCCGCAAGGGCACCGTGACCGGTGCCGTCGGTGCCCACGACCTGCTCGTTGAGTACCTTGCCATCCTGAATGTCGTAGATCTTGAACTGCTCGCTGCGGCCAAAGTGCATAAAGATGTTGCCGTTGTCGTACGTGGTTGCCACCCTCATGGTGTCGACCTCCTTTGCTGGCCATGCGGCCGTCGTTGCGGTGATGGGGGAGTACGCGATATTGCCGCCCTCGATGACGAGCGCCCGCCCGTTGACCAGCGCGTTTGCCACCTTGCGATGTGCGCGGCTGCAGATGGCCGCCACGGTGGCGCGGGCGATGCCCATGTGCTGGGCGACGGCCTCCTGATTGAGGCCTTCCAGGTCGCACAGGCGCAGTACTTCGAGCTCATCGACCGTCATCTCGATGGCGTCTCCGCTGGCTAGGCCGTCAGGGGTAAAGCCGCGGTATTCGGGGATGATCCCGACGCGGCGCAGTTTCTCGCGTCTTCCTGCCATGCGCCCTCCTTATCTGACATATGTCAACAATAGAATAGCGAACGTGCAGATTTGCGCAAGGAATTTCTGGCATATGCCAGAAATTGAGGCCTTATGTTTGGGCTGTGGGACCGCATGTGCCTGGGCTACAATGAATCTCGCTTATAGGCGACTGATAGGAGGGTCAATGAGCAAGGCTGATCAACAGTTTGTAACCATGTGCCGCGATATTCTGGACCATGGCACCACCACCGAGGGCCAAAAGGTCCGCCCGGTGTGGGAGGATGGCACCCCTGCCTATACCATTAAAAACTTTGGTGTCACGGCACGCTATGACCTACGTGAGGAGTTTCCGGCGCTTACCTTGCGTCGTACGGCCCTCAAATCTGCCATGGATGAGATCCTATGGATCTATCAAAAGAAGTCCAATAACGTGCATGACCTCAACAGCCATATTTGGGACGAGTGGGCCGACGAGACTGGCTCCATCGGCAAGGCCTACGGGTATCAGATTGGGCAGAAGAGCCATTATGCCGAGGGCGACTTTGACCAGATGGATCGCGTGCTGTACGACCTTAAGAACACGCCGTACAGCCGCCGCATTATGACGAACACCTATGTGTTTAGCGACCTGTCCGAGATGCACCTGTATCCGTGCGCCTACAGCGTGACGTATAACGTGACACAGCGACCGCAGGATGACAAACCGACGCTCAACATGATTCTCAACCAGCGCAGCCAGGACATTTTGGCCGCGAATAACTGGAACGTGTGCCAGTACGCCATCTTGCTGATGATGGTCGCGCAGTCGGTCGATATGATTCCCGGCGAGCTGCTGCATGTGATTGCCGATGCCCACATTTACGACCGCCATGTCGACATCGTCCGCGAACTTATCGAGCGTCCGCAGTTTGCGGCGCCCAAGGTAACGCTTAACCCTGATGTGCACGATTTCTACGCGTTTACGACCGACGACCTGATCGTCGAGGGCTACGAGCACGGCCCGCAGGTCAAGAGCATCCCCATTGCGGTATAGGTGGCAGGTATGACGTGTAAGCTTTCTGCCATCGTCGCCGTGTGTGACGACTGGGGCATTGGCTGCGAGGGCGATATGGTCGTGTCCAATCGCGCCGACATGCGCCATTTTGTGGCGTGTACCAAGGGCTGTCCGGTCATCATGGGACGCAAGACGCTGCTGAGTTTTCCCGGTGGACGTCCGCTCAAGAATCGTCGCAATATCGTGCTCACGCGCGACGAGGATTTTACGCCCGAGGGAGTCGACGTGGTGCATAGTATCGGCGAGGCGCTCGCCGCGGTTGCCGATGAGCCCGTTGCCTGGGTGATCGGCGGCGGCGATGTCTATCGGCAGTTTTTGCCGTACTGCGTGGAGGCCGAGGTCACGCATAACCACTGCGTCCATCCCGTGGACACGTACTTTCCCGACTTGGACGCCGATCCCGCGTGGGAAGTTGCGCGGCGCGAAGGGGTTGCCACGATTGCCGCGGGCGAGGGAGACGAGGGTGTCGATTATGAGTTCGTGACGTATCGTCGCGTTGAGGCGTAAATCGTCTGGCGTGAACGGTATCATCGGGTTGTTTGAATGCATGGGGCGGCGCTTAGCGTCGCCTCGTTTGGTATAGATGTGCTGTAAAGAAGGGTGCGGGCTGGCTGCTATGACTGATGCCGTTGAGGTGCTGCGAATCGATTCTCTCGAGGACGAGCGGCTCGATGCCTACGTGCGACTGACCGAGCGTGAGCTTCGCTGCGTGCTGGAGCCGCAGAAGGGCATTTTTATCGCCGAGAGTGCCAAGGTCATCGAGCGTGCGGTGCGTGCCGGATACGAGCCGGTGAGCTTTCTTTTGGGTGAACGATGGCTCGACCAGATGGTGCCGCTGTTTGAGCGCCTGGTTGTGCGCGAGGGAGCGGGTCCGGCCCCGGTGTTCGTGGCCTCGATGGAGCTCATGGAGCAGTTGACGGGCTTTAACGTGACGCGCGGTGCGCTCGCGGCGTTTCGTCGCCCGCGTCAGATTCCGGTCGATGAGTTCTTGGGTGGCGTTGTCGAGGCGGCGGGGGAGCGCCCTGTGCGCGTGTGCGTGCTCGAGGGCATTGTCGACCACACGAACGTGGGCGCGATTTTCCGCTCGGCTGCCGCGCTCAATGTCGACGGTATTCTGGTGAGCCCTACGTGCTGCGACCCGCTGTATCGTCGCTCGGCCCGCGTGAGCATGGGCACCGTGTTTCAAGTGCCGTGGACGCGTATTGGCAGTGAGGCTCGCGTGTGGCCACATGATGGCCTGGCCGCGCTTCATGATGCCGGTTTTTCGTGTGCCGCTATGGCGTTGACGGACGATTCCGTTTCGCTGGACGATCCTGTGCTGCAGAAGATTGATCGCTTGGCGATTTTTATGGGTACCGAGGGTGCCGGCTTGGGCGCCAAGACCATTGCCGGCTGCGACCGAGCCGTGCGCATTCCGATGGCGCACGGGGTCGATTCGCTCAACGTGGCCGCGGCGAGCGCCGTCGCCTTTTGGCAGCTGTGCCCGCACGTGAGCAACGAGTACCACTACCAGCCGGGTTTGTATCACTAGGCAGATATCTCGAACCGCGCTCTGATTCGGGGTGTTTCGGTCGCCGCCAGTCGGTGCTAAGCTGGTTTTGGCTTTGGTTTAAATTGCTGTTTTGTCGGTTGACGTGCGCTTTTGGGGAGGGCGTGTGGCTAAGAAATCTACGGCTATCGATGCAACGCAAGGTGTCATTTGGCAGCAATTGCTGTCGCTGTGCGTTCCCATCTTTTTTAGTTCGTTTTTTCAGCAGGCTTACACGCTTATCGGCACCTATATCGTCGGTCAGTTTGGCGGCAAGCTCGCGCTGGGTGGCATTCAGGCCACGATGGTGCTCACGGAGCTCTGCATTGGTTTTTGCGTCGGTGTGGGTGCTGGCTGTGCCGTTATTACCGGTCAGTTTTTTGGTCAGCACGACGACGAGCGCTTGAGCCGATCGGTCCATACGGCCATGACGCTCGCGCTGTTGGGCGGCATCGTCGTTTCCATTCTTGGCATGGTTTTTGTCGAGCCCATGCTGGTGTTGATGAATACACCGCACGAGCTACTTGCCGAGGGCGTTGCCTATGCTCGCTGTTATTTTGCCGCGATGGTTGCGGCACTGCTGCTTAATATGGGAACCGCACTGCTGCGTGCCGTGGGGGATACGCGCGGTCCCGCTGTGATCATTGCCTCTGGCTGCCTTGTTAACGTGGTGCTGGATATCATCTTTGTTGCTGTGTTGCATATGGAGGCGCTGGGCTGCGGCATCGCGGTGGCGCTGACTATCTGCACCAATGCCACGATGATTGTGATCCGCATGATGCGCGCTCCGGGGGCGTGGCGGTTGTCGCTATCCAAACTCGGTATCGATCGCGGCATTTGCAAGAGCATGCTTTCGTGCGGTTTGCCGCTGGGCGTTCAGTCTGCGGCGTATTCGATCTCCAACGTTTTGATTCAGGTGTCGGTCAACTCGTTTGGAGCCGATGTTACGACCGCTTGGGGTCTTTCCGGTCGCCTGGACGGCATTATCTGGATGGTGACCGAGGCGCTTGGTGTGTCGATTACTACGTTCTCGGCGCAGAACTTTGGTGCGCGCAATTACGATCGCATGCGAAAGGGATACCACACGTCGCTCGTGCTGTCGTTTGTGCTTATCGGTGGCCTGTCTGCCGTGCTGCTGGTATTCTCGGGCCCGCTTTCGCGTCTGTTTATCGACGATGTCGCAATTTCGGCCTACACCACGACGATTCTTCATTTCATCGCGCCGTTCTACGCGATCTTCTCGATTATCGAAAACGCGTCCGGCTCCATCCGCGGCGCTGGCGTGAGCTTCCAGCCTATGATGCTCACGATTTTTGGCACCGTCGTGCTCAGGGTGATCTGGGTGTTTGCGATTATGCCGTTCGATCCGTCGCTTGAGCACCTGCTGCTGGTTTACCCCGTAACTTGGCTCATCACGGCCACGATGTTTACCATCTACCACCACAGCGGCAACTGGCTCGGCCGCGCCACCGCCTAATGATCCGAAGGGGACGGAGGAAAACGGATCATTGACCTGGCGATAAGGCAAAATGATCCGTTTTCC